>CAZGDZ010000128.1:0-6468 GCA_964524855.1 uncultured Macromonas sp. | reverse complement strand
GTGGTGATCAGGCGGGCCACGTTGTCGCTGCCGCCACCGGGGGCAAACGGCACCACCACGGTGATGGGCTTGGTGGGGTAGCTCTGGGCAGCGGCGAAGCCAGAAGCGGCAAGCAAGGCAACGGTCAAGAATGCGCGACGGGTCATGGTGTGTCTCCTAGGGGTGGAATGGGTCAGACGGGTTGAACGGATGATTACTTGTTGTGTTCAGCCGACACGAAGTTGGTCACGCCGGTGTCGGTCAGGGTGCGGGTGGCGTCCATCCGGGCATAGATCCACAGGATCTTCATCGGCTGGGCGTCCGACAGGTTGCGGAAGCGGTGCGACACGTTGGGCGAAATCCAGGTCGTGTCCAGCGCCTTGAGCCGGATTTCCTGGCCATCGATGTCCAGCATGGCGTCGCCTTCGAGCAGCATCACGCTTTCTTCACAGTTGTGGCTGTGGAACGGGATGGCTGCGCCGGGGCCAAATTCGGTGATGCCGTTGATGAAAGCACTGGCACCGGTGCTGGGGCTGACCAGCGGGATGGTGCGGGCGCCGCCGCCGCGCTCGTGGGCCGTGATCTGGTCGGGCTTGAGCACGGCGAATTTGGGGGAGGCAGCTTCGGTCATGGGGTACTCCTTGAAGTGGGGGGGTCAGCAGGCCGGTCCGATCCAGACCGTCTTGACGTTGGTGAATTCGCGAATGCCGTAGACGCCCAGTTCGCGCCCGTAGCCGGACTGCTTGATGCCGCCGAATGGCAAGCGCGGATCGGACGCCACGAGACCGTTGACGAACACGGCGCCCGCGTCGATCTGGCGGGTCAACTGGCGGGCACGGTGAATGTCCCGCGTCCACAGCGCGGCACCCAGGCCAAATTCGGTGCTGTTGGCAAGCTCGATGGCGGCCTCCAGATGGGGCACGCGCAGGATGGCCGCCACCGGGCCAAAGGTTTCCTCCGCGCCAGCGGCCATGGCCGATGTCACATGGTCCAGCACGGTCGGCTGGTAGTAAGCGCCGGGGCCTTCGACCATCTGGCCGCCCAGCAGCAAGCGCCCGCCCTGCGCCACGGTGCGGGTCACTTGGTCGTGCAGTTCAGCCCGAAGGTTGTGGCGGGCCATCGGGCCCATGGTGGTGTCGCGCTGCGTCGGATCACCCAGCTTGAGTTGGCGCACGTGGCCGCACAAGGCCTCGGCGAAAGCATCGGCCACCGATGCCTCCACAATGAAACGCTTGGCACAAATGCAGCTTTGACCAGCGTTCTGGAAACGGGCTTTGGCAGCGGTTAGCGCGGCAGCCTCAATGTCGGCATCGGCCAACACGATGAAGGGGTCCGAGCCGCCCAGCTCCAAGACCTGCTTCTTGAGCACCGCGCCGGCCTGTGCAGCGACCAGCTTGCCCACCGGGGTGGAGCCGGTGAGGGTGACGGCTGCTATGCGGCGGTCTTCGATCAGGCCCTTGACCTTGGACGCATCCACCAGCAGGGTGGTGAACAGGCCTTCAGGGGCACCCGCGTCGCGGAATACCTCGGCCAATGCCAACGCGCATTGCGGCACGTTGTTGGCGTGCTTGAGCACGGCGCCGTTGCCCGCCAGCAGGGCCGGCGCGGCAAAGCGCATCACCTGCCACATCGGGTAGTTCCAGGGCATGACCGCCAGCACCAGGCCCAGCGGGTCAAACACCACCTTGCTTTCGGACGCATTGCTGGGCACCAGCTCATCGCCAATCATGCGGTCGGCGTTCTGCGCGTAGTACACGCAGTTGATGGCGCACTTCTCCACCTCGGCCTCGGCTTCGGTGATGGGCTTGCCCATTTCCAGGGTGATCAACGCCGCGTACTGGGCCTTGCGCTCGCGCAGCAATTGCGCCACGGCCATCAGCAAGCCGGCACGCTCTTGCAGTGAGCGTTGGCGCCAGCCACGTTGGGCGCGGTCGGCGGTGGCCAACGCGGCTTCAACTTGCGCGTCGGTGTGAGCGGTGAACTGCTGAACCAGTTCGCCGGTGGCGGGATTGAGAGATGCGATCATGGGGTGTAGCCTCAGGAAACAACGGGGGACGAAGGAAACCCATACAGGTGCTGGGCGTTGGAAGTCAGGATCTGCTGTGCCACGGCAGGGTCATTGCACCAATCGCGCAAAGCCTGCAGGGCGGCGGGTACGTCCACCGCGCGGAAGGGCTCGATCGCGTTCGGGTCACCGCGCTGCTGGCCATCGCCGCCGGTGTGGGGCCAGTCGGAGCCCCACAGCAGCCGGTCCGGGCGCAGTGCCATCAGGTCCTGGGCCAGCGCTTGCAAGTCACCATAGGCCGGTGCTTGCTGGGACACCCGGTACGGTGCCGACAGCTTGACATACACCGCCCCGGTGGCCAGCAACCGAGCCAGGCTGCTCGCGTTGGGGTCGGCGGCCGTGGGGGCGATGCGGCCATGGTCTGCGCCCAAGCCGGCAAAATGGTCCAGCACCAACGGCACCGCGAAAGCAGGCTGCAACTCGGCCAACAGCGGCAGGATGGCGGCTTCGGCATGCACTTGCACATGCCAGCCTACGCGGGTGATGACGCGGGCAGCCTGGTTCAGCCGGCTGCGGCTGCGCGCTAGGTCGGCACCGCTTTGCAATTTCAGGTTCAGGCGCACGGAACGCACGCCGCCCTGGTGCAGGGCTTCGATCTCGTCGGGTGTCACCGTGTCCAGGTCTAACACGGCCACGCCCCGGGCCACGTCCTGGCCCAAGGCGGCAATGGCGGACAGCAGGCAACGGTTGTCGGTGCCGTACACGCTGGGCTGCACGACCACCACCTGCCCGGCGCCGCAGTGCGCCAGAAAGCCACGCAGCGCAGCCACATCGGCGGCACCAGGGGTGTAAGCGCGCGGCGTCGCGTAAGGAAAGCCTGCGGGGTCAAACACATGCACATGGGTGTCCACGGCCCATTCCCGCGCGGATGTAACGCGGTGAGCTGGGATGGGATGGCGCAGGGACATGGTCTGGGTCTCCGTGGAAATGTTTGGTTTTTCGTGAATGTAAAGTACCGACCTATTTTTGGCAATCAAAAGAGCAATCGGATTTTTTAATGGGTTTTTAGAACTTGATAAACCAATAGTCTTGGCTTATAGCTGCTGGGCGCGGACGCAAAAAAGCCCACCGATCGGGTGGGCTTGAGGCACGCGTCGCGGAAGTGGAGATTGACTACAGTGTGTCAGACGTGCATCTCTACTGAGGTGCCGTTTGCCGTCGTTTCGACAGAGGATGTCACGTTGTCATCGTGCAGCTTGATGCTGCGCGCCACGTCCAGGTGTTGACGCAGTTTGTACGAGGCCTCCACCCGATCGCCGGCTTCGATCAGGTCAAGAAGCATCAGGTGTTCCTCGCACTGGCGGTACAGCCGGGTGCGGTCCATGTTCACGCGGTATTCCACCAGGCGCCGCAACTGGTTCAGGTTGCGCAGGGCATCCAGCAAAAAGCTGTTGTTGGCGGCCGCCACCAGGGCTTCATGGAAGTCGGCCCCCGCGCGGAACAATTCACCCCGGGGCCATTTTTCGATACCACCGTCGAGCATCGCCAACTGGTCGCGCCGCACCCGCGCGAACGAGGCCTTGTCCACCTTGAAGGTGGGCTCCAGCAAGGCCGCAGGCTCGATGATCATGCGGAAGCGGTATCCCTCTCGATAGGCGGTGTCGGAGCTCAGGAAGGGTCGGAACACCCAGCCACGGCCCGCCTTGCGCTCCGCCAAACCCTCGCGTGCCATGCGGTTCAAAATCCGCTGCACCTGCAACCGGGTCAGGCCGTAACGCTCCATCAGGTCGACTTCGGTGACTTCGTCGGGCAGACCTCCAGCCAGGCGCTCTTCAGCGACCCGAAGGTAGATCGCCTCGTCAGACTCTTCACTTTCCGGGATGGCCAGGCGGCGCAGATCGGCCACCGGCAACTGCAGGAAAAACCCCCGGTTTGGGCTGGAAACAACGGCACCCGCAGTTTCCAGGTATTGCAGCGCCTTGCGTATGGGTGAGCGTGACACACCGAGCTCGTCGGCCAGGGTCTGTTCCGTGAGGCGCTGGCCCACAGGCAGGTCCAGGCGGCAGATGTGCTCAAGAATGCGCGCCGCCACCGCATTGGCAATGCCACTGGGCGGCGGATTCATTTCAACGGTGGTTCGTGGCGGTTTAGGCGGGTTCATGGGTAAGGCCATCAGCCTGACTGGGACCAGGCCCAACGATTATCGGTCAGCGTGCCAGAAAGTACTTCACACGGGCCATGGCGCTCATCGGAATGGGCGAAAACCCTGCCGGTTTTTGCATCATATGTTGCTTATATACAATTCAAGTCAAATCAACCTGTAACCTTCCACCATGCGACTCGCCATCATCGCCCACGACCGCAAAAAAGACGATGCCGTGCGTCTCGCGCAGGAATTTGCGCCCTTTCTGCGCGGTTGCGAACTGCTGGCCACCGGGACCACCGGTCAACGGCTGATCGACGAGGTGGGCCTGAAGGTGGAGCGCATGCTGAGCGGCCCAGTGGGTGGCGACCAGCAAATCGGCGCCCGCCTGGTGGTGGGCCTGGTGGATGCGCTGGTGTTTTTGCGCGACCCCATGACGCCGCAACCGCACGAGCCCGACATCAACGCGCTGATCCGGGTCTGCGACGTGCACGACGTGCCGTGCGCGACCAACCTGTCATCGGCCCGGCTGATGCTGGCCCAACTGCTGCAAAGCGCGCGGGTTTAAACGAAGGTCAGGCACACCGGGCTGCCGCAGTGCAGCGGCTCGGCACAGGGCGTCAGGTGCCCGGCGGCGTCCACCGCCATTGGCACGATGGTGTCCGAGTCTTCGTTGAGCACGTACAGCCAGCGCCCGCTGGGGTGCAACGCGAAGAAGCGCGGCGTGCGTCCGCCGCAAGGCACGGTTTGCTGCAACGACAGGCGGCCCGTGGCGGGGTCGATGGCCAGCACCGCGATGCTGTCCTCGCCCCGGTTGGAAGCGTACACCGCATGGCCGGCAGGGTGCACCTCGATCTCGGACGCCCGGCTGTTGCCGGTGTAGCGGTCGGACAGGGCCGAAACGATCTGGAACGGCGCCAACGCGCCGGTTTCCGTGTCAAAGTGGTAGGCGGTGACGGTGGAATCCAGCTCGTTGACGCAGTAGACCCACGGCTGCTGCGGGTGGAAAGCGATGTGGCGGGGCCCGGCGCCTTCGCGGCTCGCCACCTCGGGCACGGCGGCCGGGGTCAGCCGACCGCCCTCGAAACGGTAACAGAACAGCTTGTCGGCCCCTTTGTCGGGCACCACCACGTAGCGGCCGCTGGGATCGAACGGGTTGAAATGCGGTTTGGGAAAGGGTTGTTCCTTGCGGTGCGGCCCAGGCTCGCTGTCGATGCGCACCAGTTGCTCGACCTCGCCCAGGGTGCCGTCGTCGTGGATGGACACCACGGCCAGCGCACTGGTGAGGTGGTTGGAAATGACGAGGTAACGGTGCTCGGGGTCCAACGCCAGGTGCACCGGGTTGCGGCCCTGGCAACTCACGGTGTTCAGCAGCGTCAAGCGGCCGGTGGCGGCATCCACCCGGTGGGCGCTCACGTCCTGCAAATCGCCATGCACCGAATACAGCACCCCGTGGCGGCGGCTGTAGGCCTGGAACGACGGGTTGGGCAAGCCGCCCACCACCTCCAGCAGCGTCAGGGCACCGGTGTCATCGTCCACGCGGAACACGCTGATGCCCTCCCCTCGGGCCTTGCGTTCTCGGGTGGTGCGGCTTCCTGCGTAGGCAAACATCGTGGTTCAACTGGGTAGGAGAGGTAAAAGGTTCGAAAACTCAATGGACTTCAACGGCTTGGTTCTGCACGTTCTGTTTCAGGATGGAAGGAATCACCCCCCCCTGGCGCAGCAACGCCACTTCCAGTTGGGTTTCCACGGCGGCCACCACCCTCAAATCGCTGACGTTGCCATCGCGGCGCAGCAGACGCACCGGCACGGTGGCGCGGGGCGCAAGCGTTTGCGGATCGGCATGCACCTCCAGCCGGTCGCCGGGTTGCAGGTTCAGTTCGCTGGGGTGCAGTCCTTCCAGCCGCAGCGGCAAAATGCCCATGCCGATCAGGTTGGAGCGGTGGATGCGCTCGAAACCCGCCGCCAGCACGCTGCGGATGCCGAGCAGGCGCTGGCCCTTGGCCGCCCAGTCGCGCGAGGAGCCCATGCCGTAACGCTCGCCCGCCACTACCACCACCGATTCACCGGCGTCTTTGTAACGCTGGGCGGCGTCGACCAGCGGCATCACCTGCCCGGAGGGTACGTGCAGCGTGTGGGCCACGGGAGCGCCCGGGGCCAGGTGGTTGCGCAAGGTCTTGTTGTGGAAGGCGGCGCGCACCATCACTTCCCAGTTGCCCCGGCGCGAGGCGAACACGTTGAGGTCGTCGCGCTGGTCGCCCCGGGCCACCAGGAAATCGGCCACCAGGCTGTTCGGCGGGATGGCGCTGGCCGGGGAAATGTGGTCGGTGGTCACATCGTC
>CAZGDZ010000127.1:0-6478 GCA_964524855.1 uncultured Macromonas sp. | reverse complement strand
CGCCGGGCTGCAGACGCGGGCGCCGGTCACGAAGTAGGCATGCAGGTCGTGCGCAAAGCGGTTGAGCTTGTGCAGCAGCGTTTTGTTGCCGCGCACCAGTGCGTTGTAGCCCAGCACCGCTGGAATGGCGACCACCAATCCCAGCGCCGTCATGATGAGCGCTTCGCCTATCGGGCCGGCGACCTTGTCGATGGTGGCCGAACCGGCGGCGCCAATGCCCAACAGGGCGTGGTAGATACCCCAAACGGTGCCAAACAAACCCACAAAAGGTGCAGTGGAGCCTACCGACGCCAAAATCGCCAGCCCAGCTTGCAATCGCGAAGTGCAGTCGTCCACGGCGTTGCGCAGGGAGCGGGTGACCCATTCGCTCACGTCCAGACTGTCGTGCAACTGTTTCGGATGTTCACCGTCCAGGTGCAGGATGTGGGTGGTGGCTTCGCGACCCTGTAGTGCCAGAAGGTAGAACGGGTTGTCCGCGTCGGGTCCCAACTTGTTGAGGCCTTCGGCGAAATCTTTGCTGTGCCAGAAATTGTCAACCGCACGTGCTTGAGCGCGGTGGCGGCGAAGGTTGAGCGCCTTGATGACGATGACGACCCAACTCGCCACCGACATGATCAACAGAATGATGGCGACGCTGCGGATGACCCAGTCGCCTTGTTGCCAAACGTGGCTCAGGCCAAATTGCATTTCCATGATGACGAATTACTCCAGAACGAAATTGATGGGGATGTTGAACCACATGGCTTCGGGCACGCCGTTACGCTTGCCCGGCACGAAACGCCAACGCAGTACCGTTTGCAGGGCAGTCTGGTCCAGCCGGTCGAAACCGCTGGAGCGCTGAATTTCGGCCTGGGAGGCGCTGCCATCGGTTTCGATGCGAACCCGCAGTACGACGCGGCCTTGTTCGCCCAAGCGTTTGCTCAAGGGCGGGTAGGGCGGGCGCGGGTTGTTGAGGTAGTCTGCCTGGCTGGACGGCAGCTCAATCTTGGGCGCTGCCGGCGCGGAGTTTTGTGCGGGCGACGCAGACGCCGTGGTATTGGTGGCTGCCGTAGCTTCAACCGCGTGGGCAGACGGAGGCGGGCTGGCTTGCGCTACCGGGGTGTCCATCGGTTCCGAGGCGACCGGCGCCACGATGGGCGAGGGGACGGGTCGCGCCTGCTGCTGGGGCGTAGGGGTCGGTCGAACTTGCGGTTGGGTGCGTACCGGTTTGGGCGCAGCTGCTGGGGCCGGTTGCGGTTGCTCTGCCTGTTCGGGTGCAGGAGTGACCCATTCCATCAGCACTTCGGCGGTGATGAGTTGGTCCTGCGGGCGACTTTGCAGGCCATGCTGCAACAGCCACAGCGCGGCCGCGTGCGCTGCCACGACGGTGGTAAGGACGGCAAAGTGTCGGGGTTGCATGGAGGGGCGGGCGGTTTGCAAATTCACGGTTTAAGTACCCACCAACCAGCAGCCACGACCAGCACCAAGGCGGACAACAAGACAAGCAGCATGGCAATCTCAATAAGGGTTTTTCCGAAGTATAAACAATAATAATTCTCAATCGCACCTTTGCGTGGCATTTTTGATGTGCTCACGCGTCGCGTGCGAGGGTGAGGGCACGCCACACAGCAGCATGGTCGCCCAGAGTTCGTCCAACAGCAAGCGCAGTACATGGGCTGTACCTGCAGCGCCGCCGTTGGCCAGTCCCCACACCAGAGGTCTACCCACCAGAACGCCCTGAGCGCCCATGGCCAGAGCTTTGAAAATATCAGATCCCCGCCGCAGGCCGCCGTCCACCAGCAGGCTGCAGCGCCCTTGTAGCTGGTCGGCGATGGCGGGCAGGCATTCGGCGGTTGGTGCCACGGTATCCAGTACCCGGCCACCGTGGTTGGACACGATCACCCCAGCCGCGCCGAGTTCTGCAGCCAGAGCGGCGTCGCCCGGGTGAGTGATGCCTTTGAGCAGCAAGGGCAGGGGGCTGTGCGCGCGCAGCCATGCCACGTCGTTCCAGGTGGGCGCAGTTTGCAGCAGGTGCTGCAGGGAAGCGGGCTCCGCCTGGGGCGGCCAGTGTGGCCGAGCAAGCGATGCGTTGCGCATTGGGTGGCGCCTTTCGCGGTCGC
Source organism: uncultured Macromonas sp. (assembly GCA_964524855.1). Taxonomy (GTDB): domain Bacteria; phylum Pseudomonadota; class Gammaproteobacteria; order Burkholderiales; family Burkholderiaceae_C; genus CAZGDZ01. The sequence continues at coordinate 4,379 of CAZGDZ010000127.1, read as the reverse complement.
GCACCCCTTGAATGGGCGCATCCACCGTCAGCACCAACGCTTCGTAGCCAGCAGCCGCCGCTTGGTGGGCTAGTTCAAGGGTGGCTGGGCGATCGCCGCGGTGGTAGAGCTGGAACCAGAGCGGGCCTCGGTCCGCGCTTTGAAGAGCGAGCGGTGCAATCGTGCCGAGTGGGGTGTTGGTTTGTTGACTTAACACCATGCCGCACCCCGGGGCAGAGGCGGCCAACGCCAGCGCAGCCTCTCCGTCCGGGTGGGCCCATTGCAGTTGGGCCATCGGCGCCGCCAGCAGGGGCGTGGGCCAGGTTTTCCCCAGCAGTTGGGTAGCCGTGCTGATGCTGGGCAACGATCGCAACACCCGGGGTTGCAGTTGGCAGTGGGCCCAGGCGGCTGGGTTGCGGCGCAGGGTGTGCTCATCACTCGCGCCGCCGGAAAAATAGGCCCAGCACTCGGGGCTTAGGCGGGCTTGCGCGGCGTGCTCGTGGTCGGCGAGCGTCAGCAGTTCTTGTGCCATCAACTGTGGGCCCATTGGCGCAGCAGGTTGTGGTAAATGCCGGTCAAAGCCGTGGTTTCAGCGGTTTCGCCCAGGCGTTCGCGCAGTTTCAGCAGATTCATGTCCAGTTCGAACAGCAGGCGGCGCTGGTCGTCGCTGCGCACCATGCTTTCCACCCAAAAGAACGAGGCGATGCGGGCACCTCGCGTTACCGGGGTGACTTCGTGCAAGCTGGTGCTGGGGTAAAGCACGGCGTCGCCAGCGGCCAGTTTGACGCGCTGGGTGCCAAAAGTGTCGTGGATGGTCAGTTCGCCACCATCGTACTCATCGGGTTCCGACAGGAACACGGTGCAGGACACGTCGGTGCGCACCCATTCCTGGGTGCGTTTGGAATGCAGGATGGCGCCGTCAATGTGGGCGCCGTAGGCCGGATGTTCAGGCCGGTAGCGGTTGAACAACGGGTTGTAGCAGCGGCGCGGCAGCGCCGCCGAGAAGAACAAAGGGCTGCGCTGCACCGCCGCCAGAACCTGAGCTTGAAGCTGTTGCGCGACGGGGTGGTCTTGCTTCACCTGTTCGTTGCGCTTGACTTCCATCGCCTGTACGCCTGCGCTGGTCCGGCCATCGATCCACAGGGTATCGTCAGTCAGGTGTTCGCGCAGGGTGCGAACTTCTTCTTTGCTCAGAATCTGGGGCAGTTGCAGCAGCATGGTCAGAACACGGTCTTGACGGACAGCGTCACTTTTCGGGGGGCGCCCGCAGTGTAAAAGCCGCCGTAGAGGCCATCAGCGTAGAGTTTGTCGGTCAGGTTGCTGACGTTGAGTTTGACGGTGGTGTTTTCGTCCACGGTGTATTCCACCATGCCATCCCACACGGTGAACGCACGCGCTGTGTTGACTTTGCTGGTGAGTGGCGTTTGTTCGCTGCGGTAGGTGGCGCCCAGGCCAACTCGCCATTGCGAGGCAACGCGGTAGGTGCTCCACGCGCTCAGGCTGTGCTTGGGGGTCAAGCCGGGTCGGTCACCGACACCTGGGTTGTTGCCGGTACAAGTGTTGGCGTTGCATTCGTCAATCTTTGCACTGGGAATCCAAGTGTGGTTGTAGAACACTTCCCACTTTGGTGTAATTCGTCCGGCCGCGCTCAACTCCATGCCTGTGGCGTGGCGTTTACCAGACAGCAACATCTGAGTGGCCGCGCTGTCGGGGTCGGTGTTGCGCTCGTTGTACTTCTCAGAACGGAACAGTGCCACGCTCAAGGAGGCCCGCTGTTCAAACAGATCCCATTTGCCACCGATTTCGATGTTGCGGCTTTTCTCGGGTGGGGTGTTGGCGATGCGCCCGTTGTTGGTGTTGGAGGCCAGGTTGCCCAGTGCAAATTGGTAGGTGTCACCAGAAGTGTTGTACGACTCCCCGAATGACACGTAGTACGAAGACGTTTCGTCAGGCTGGAACAAGGCGCCAACGCGTGGGCTCCAGAGATTTTCCGTCATGGTGCCGCTGTTGCCAGCGGTGTCCTGGTAGCTGGCGTTGAAATGGTCGAACCGCACGCCACCCACCAGTTTCACGGTGGAGGTGATGCTGGCCACGTCCTGCACATACAGCCCCAAGCTCTTGGCATCAAAGCTGTTGTAGGCCCAGGTCCGGGTATCAGCGCGGTAAGCCCCATCGTTGGGGGTGCCCACCGTGGTCAGGCGGGTGCTGGCCGTTTCGGGGGTGTTGGCCAAGTTGCCGCCGCCGTTGCTGTTGTTGCGCAACGCGTCTTCTACCGTCAGGTCTACGCCTGCAGTCAGGTGGTGCTTCATGCCTCCCAAGTCAAACTTGTTGCTGTAGTCGCTTTGGGCTTGGGTGATGTCACTGATGCCTCGGCGGCCCTTGAAGTTGTTGCGGCTCAGCACGGTGTTGGCCGTGGGTGGGTTGGTCAGGCTGATGGCTTGGCCATCGGGCTGAAGTCCGGCGGCGGCGAACGAAACCACCGTCGCCCACAAGTCACGCTCGTAACGCCCATGCCGCAGCGTGGTCTTGAGCTCTTCGTCGGCACTGAAACGGTGGGTGTGCGACACCGACAGCGCGGTTTGTTCGCTGTGCAGGTAGTCGCTGGCCAAACCATAGAAGTTTTTCGCGTCCAGCGTGGGCACGATGTAACGGGTGGCATCGCCTGCCACACCAGTCAGCAACTGAGGGCTGTTGTAATTCGGCCGCTCCTCGGTTTTCAGGTGGTAGAGGTCCACTTGGAATTCGTCGCGCTCGCCGATGCCCGTGCGCCAACTGGCTGCGATGCCTTCGCGGTCGTTCTTGGCACCCCAGTTGTCGGTGTCTTGCACCATCGCGTTCAGTCGAATCGCGCTGTTTTGGCTGAGTTGCTTGTTGAGGTCCACTTGCGCGCGCTTGTGGTTCCCGCTGCCCACGCTCAACTCGGCTTCATAGCGGTCCATCAGGAACGGTTGCTTGGTCACCTGGTTGACCACACCACCGGTAGAGCCCTTGCCGAACAGCATGGACGCGGAGCCTTTGAGCACTTCGACCCGGTCGGTGGCGAAGGTGTCGCGGGTGATGAGCTGGCCTTCGCGCATGCCGTCGCGGTAGATGTCGCCGGCCTGGCTCAATGAGAAGCCGCGCAGGCGCACGTCTTCTTCGCCCGTTTCGCCCGCCAGGAAGGTGACGCCTGCGGTGGCCTTCAGCACATCACGGAAGTCGTCCAGGTTGCGGTCGTCCAGCAGGCGCTCCGTCATCACGGTCACGTTTTGCGGGATGTCGCGCAACTGTTGTTGCCCTTTGCCAATGCGGGTGTCGGTGGCGCGCAGGGTGCTTTTGGCTTTGATTTCAGCGGGGTCCGCCTGCTCCGTCACCGTGACGGTGGACAGAGTGGCCTCGGCAGAGGGGGCGGTTTGAGCGACGGCGCTCAAGGAGCTGGCCAGAAGCATGGCACCCAAAGGCAGCAACGCTGGCTTGTGGATGGGGGACAAAGTTTCAGCGGCGGGCTGACGTCGTGCAACGTCGGCCGTGTCAATCGAACGGGACATGTTTCAGCGGTTCAAGGAAGGTTGTTGGCTGGCTGAAACGTCGGACCGTTTTGGCTGGCTGGATAAAGTTGAGATGAATTTTATATGCAAATGCAAATCGTTCGCAAAAGCAGTTGCATAAATGTAACAGGCTCAAAAAAACCGGCCTGAGCCGGTTGAGAGGTTGGGGCGCCGTTGCTTCCGTCAGGCCGCCGCTGGCGCCATCACCTCGTTTTGCAAGTGGGCCATGCGGGCGCTGAAACGGCACTCGGCCCAGATCTGCCGGGCAGCGCCTTCGCACTTGCCGCACTGCGTGGCCACCCCATGTTCCAACTGAAGATCGTCAAAGCCCGCGCCTTGCTGAGCGCAACGGGCGATGGTTTTGTCACTGACGCGGTGGCAGACGCACACGATCATGGGGGAGGGCTCCAAATCAACTGCAGCAATGATAATGATTCGCGTTGATAAAAGCAAGGGACCCATGAAAAAGGGCGCCGAAGCGCCCTGAGTGAAAGCCAGCGAACTGGTTTTACTGCACGTCACCCATGATGCTTTGCTGGTAGTTCTGCAGGCCCACCTTGTCGATCAGATCGATCTGGGTTTCCAGAAAGTCGATGTGTTCCTCGGTGTCGTCCAGGATTTTGAGCAGCAAGTCGCGGGAAATGTAGTCGCGCGCCGCTTCGCAGTGGGCAATGCCTTCCTTGATGGTGACCTGCGCGGCACGCTCCAGCGCCAGGTCGCTGCTCAGCATTTCGGGTACATCTTCGCCAATGTTGAGCTTGCCCAGGTCTTGCAGGTTGGGCAGGCCGTCGAGCATGAAAATGCGGTCCATCAGCCAATCGGCGTGCTTCATCTCGCCAATCGATTCCTCGTATTCCTTCTTGGCCAGCTTGT
>CAZGDZ010000126.1:0-6478 GCA_964524855.1 uncultured Macromonas sp. | reverse complement strand
GAACACGTCCACCGCCTGTACCGTGTCTTGCAGGGCGGCGTCGTCCAGTGCCTCAATGTCCGGCCCGGTGAGGGCGCGCAAACCGCCGCCCATGCCCAATTGCCCAGCAATGGCGCTGGCGGTGACGGCGTGGTCGCCCGTGATCATCTTGACCCGGATGCCGGCGGCGCGGCACTGGGCCACCGCCTGGATGGCTTCCTGGCGCGGTGGGTCGATGATGCCGACCAGCCCCAGCAGGGTGAGGCCTTGGGCGACGTGGGCGTGGTCCAGCCGCTGGCCAGCGGCCACGGTGGTGCGGGCCAGCGCCAGCACCCGGCGGCCGGCGCGGGCCTGGGCTTCGATGGCGGCGAGCCAGTGGGCGTGGTCCAGCGGTGCGGATTCGCCGTTGGTTTGCAGTTGCCGGTGGCACATGTCCAGCAGGCGTTCGGGTGCGCCCTTGACCCAGACCGTCCATTGGCCGGGGTCGCCGTTGGGGTGGGCGGTGGCCATGTAGCGGTGTTCGGACTCGAACGGCACCACGCCCAGACGCGGGCGCTCCTGCGCCAGTTCGCTGGGGGCGATGCCGGCCTTCATGGCCAGGGTGAGCAGGGCGCCTTCGGTGGGGTCGCCGGCCAGGTGCCACAGGTTGCCCTGGCGGTGCAGCGCGGCGTCGTTGCACAGCGCGGCGGCTTCGGCCAGGGCCAGCAGGGCGGGGGCTTCGCGGAACAGCTCGGCCGGCTGCAGCGTGTGGCCCTGCCGCTGCAGCGTGCCCAGCGGGGCGTAGCCGGCGCCTTCGACGGCGATGGTCTGGTCGGCCAGCACCACCTGCTGCACCGTCATTTCGTTGCGGGTGAGGGTGCCGGTTTTGTCGGAACAGATGACGGTGACCGCGCCCAGCGTTTCCACCGCCGGCAGGCGCCGCACCACCGCGTGGCGGCGCGCCATGCGCTGCACCCCAATGGCCAGGGTGATGGACATGATGGCGGGCAGTCCTTCGGGGATGGCGGCCACGGCCAGGCCGACGGCGGTCATGAACACGTCGGCCACGGCCATGCCGCGCACCAGCACGCCGTAGGCGAACAGCGCGGCGGCGGCGCCCAGTACCGCGAAGGTGAGGGTGCGGCCCAGTGCGGCCATTTGCCGCACCAGCGGGGTGGTGGTTTGTTCTACCGTGGACAGCAGCTTGCCGATGCGGCCCATTTCGGTTTGCGCGCCGGTGGCCACCACCACGGCAGTGCCCTGGCCTTGGGTGACCAGCGTGCCGGCGTAACCCATGCACAGGCGGTCGCCCAGCGCGGCGTCGGGCACCACAGGCTGGGTGGCTTTCTCCACTGGTACTGATTCGCCCGTCAGCGCGGCTTCGTCCACTCGCAGGTTGTGCGTCTGCAGCCAGCGCACGTCGGCGGGCAGGCTGTCGCCCGAGGCCACAGCAATCACGTCACCGGGCACCAGACTGGCTGCATCCACGTCGTTGGCGTGGCCGTCGCGCCAGACGCGGGCGTGCGGCGCCAGCAGGTGGCGTATGGCCTCCAGCGCCTTTTCGGCTTTCCCCTCTTGCAGCACGCCAATGCCCACGTTGAGCAGCACCACCGCGAGGATGACCGCCGTGTCCACCCAATGCGCCATGAAGGCGGTGGTGAGCGCCGCCGCCAGCAGCACGTAAATGAGCAGGTTGTGGAACTGTGCCGCAATGCGCCGCCACAGCGGCGGCGGGGCCACGGTGGCCAGGCGATTGGGGCCGTGCTGGCGCAGGCGCCTCGTGGCTTCTTCGCTGGACAAGCCCGAAGAATGGGTTTGCAGGCGCTCCAACGCTTGCTCGGTGGGCAAGGCGTGCCAGGTGACTGGGCTGCTGGGGGGGCTCACCGTGCCGGTGTTCATGATGCCTGGGCGGCGTTGACCCCGCGCATGAAGCCGACCACTTCGGGGGCGGCGTGCACGGTGTGCAGCAGGTGGGCGGCCTGGGCCAGGTCGCGTTGCTGCCCGATGTGCAGTTGCCACTCGCTGGCTTGTTGCGTCCAGCGGCGGGTGCGCCGGGCATTGGCGCGGGGAAGGGTGGCGGCGATGGCTTCGCTGCTGTAGCGCAGGCGTTTGGCGAGCAGGCGCGCGTCGTGCAACCGGGTGGGGTGAGCTTGGGCGTCTTGGAGCAGGTGCTCCACGCGCTGGTGCCAACGTTCCAGGCGGCGCCGTGCCCAGGCTTTGCCCGCTTTGCCTGAATCTTGGCCCAGCGTCTGGTCGGCCAGGGTGTGCAACCAGGTGGTCAGGGTGATGAGGTGGGCCGTCACGCCGGGCGTGGCCAGTGCGGTGCGGACGGCCTGGCGCGCTTCGGCGGCTGCATGGGCCAGGGCCTGCAGTGCAGCATCCCAGTCAGCTTGGCGTTGCCGTGACTGGGCTTCGCCTTCGGTGCCGTCACCGAGGTAAGCCACAGCCCAGCGGGGCAGGGTGTCGTGTAGCGCGACATCGAGGTCGCGCACTTGGCCCAGGCTGTGCAGCAAGGGGCGCAGTGCAGCCGCGTCGGGCACCGGGGGCAACCAAGGGCGCAGCAGCCGGGTGACGCTGCGCCAGCGCCGCCAGGCCACCCGCGCCTGGTGCACCAACTCCGGGTCGTCGTGGTGGAGCAGGCCTTCCAGATTGCGGTGGAACTGGCCCAGGATTTCGGCCAGCACCGGGGTGGCCAAAGCATCGGGCGGCGTGTGTTTGGGCAGCGCCACGGGCTGGGCCTTGGTGGCGCTGGGGACCGCGCTCGCGGCCAGGGCGTAGCCGCGCTGCGCCTTGCTGACGTCGCTGGGCAGCAGCGGCAGGTGTTGGGCGAGTTCTTGTGCCAGGGCGAACAGGGCCTGGGGCGTTCCGTGGTGCAACTCCAGTTCCAATTCCAGCAGGGCTTCCACCCGATCAGCCGCGCGGATGCTGCCCGCGTCCAGCGCCACTTCAATCTGCGTGCCATCGCGCAGGCGCACCAGCCAAGTGGTTCGCAGGCATTCGGTGTCAAAGCAGGGCCGCAGGCTGGCGAACCGGCAGCCATCGGGGTCCAGGTCGCGCCAGGGCGTTTGCGCCAGTGCGGTGGGGTCCAGTTCGCCACGGGCTACTGGGTGCTCCCATTCGCCACGCTGGCTCAGCCCGCCTTGCGAAGTGCCTGCCGTTTTGAAAGTTTGTAGCCAGGTGCTGTTGTGTTCGCTGTCCACCTGCCGCACCCGCAGCGCACTGCGTTCGCGTTGCAGGGCCAGGTCAGGCGTGTCGAAGTAGCGGTTGCGCAGTGTGGTTTGCTGGGCTTTGCGCCGCCGCAGGCTGGGCGCGCGACGCAGGCGTTGCAAGGCTTCGTCGGCGGACAGGCCGGGCACCAGCAGCTTGAGTTCGATTTCCTGGGGCTTGGACATGGGTGCAAGCTTACACAGTCTGCGCTGGAAATTGCATGAAGGTTTCCGGCACAATGCCACGTGACGCGGCTTGTGCCGCCCAACCGTCTTTGCCACCATGACCCACACGCCCCGCGACACGTCCCACATCCAGCCGCGCGACCGCGCCGAAATTTTGGCCCAGGCGCTGCCTTACATCCGCAAGTACCACGGCAAGACGATGGTCATCAAGTACGGCGGCAATGCCATGACCGACCCGGAACTGCAGGCCGCTTTTGCCGAAGACGTGGTGTTGCTGAAACTGGTGGGCATCAACCCGGTGGTGGTGCACGGCGGTGGCCCACAGATCGAAGGTCTGCTCAAGCGCCTGGGCAAGAAGGGCGAGTTCATCCAGGGCATGCGGGTGACCGATGCCGAAACCATGGAAGTGGTGGAGTGGGTGCTGGCCGGTGAGGTGCAGCAGGACATCGTGGGGCTGATCAACCGTGCCGGTGGCAAAGCCGTGGGCCTGACCGGACGCGACGGCGCCATGATCCACGCGCGCAAGCTGCGCATGGTGGACCAAGCCGACCCGAGCAAGGAACACGACGTGGGCCAGGTGGGGGACATCGTGGGCATCGACCCCAGCGTGGTAAAGGCGCTGCAGGAAGACCAGTTCATCCCGGTGGTCAGCCCCATCGGCTTTGGCGAGCACAACGAGAGCTACAACATCAACGCTGACGTGGTGGCCGCCAAGCTGGCCACGGTGCTGCAAGCCGAAAAGTTGCTGATGCTGACCAACATTCCCGGTGTGCTGGACAAGCAAGGGGCTTTGCTGCCCGAGCTGACCATGAAGCGCATCGACGAGCTGGTGGCCGATGGCACCATCAGTGGCGGCATGATTCCCAAGATCGCCGGCGCGCTGGACGCGGCCCGCAGCGGCGTGAACGCGGTGCACATCATCGACGGGCGGGTGCCGCACTCGATGTTGCTGGAGATTCTGAGCGATCAGGCCTTCGGGACCATGATCCGTTCCCAGTGAGGCGGCTTCCAGTCACGCGCTGCCGATGACCACGCCCAGACCCAAACCCGGCGAGCGACGCCTGCAGATCTTGCAGGCTTTGGCCGATATGCTGCAAACGCCGGGGGGTGAGCGCGTGACCACGGCCGCGTTGGCCGCCCGCTTGCAGGTGAGCGAAGCTGCGCTGTACCGCCACTTTGCCAGCAAGGCTCAGATGTTCGAGGGCCTGATCGACTTCATCGAGCAGAGCGTGTTTGGGCTGATCCAGCAGATCAGTGACCGCCAGGCGCAGCCGCTGGATCAGGTGCGCTTGATTGTGGCCACCGTGTTGCAGTTTGCCGAGAAAAACCCGGGCATGGCCCGCGTGATGGCCGGCGATGCGCTGGTGCTGGAGCACGAACGCTTGACCGCGCGCATGGGCCTGCTGTTCGATAAGTTGGAAAGCGCCTTGAAGCTGCGTTTGCGTGAGGCCGATCGCCCGGACGCCGTGCCCGAAGCGTCGGTGCTCGCGGCATTTGTCGCAGGGCGTTTGCAACGTTTTGTGCGCAGCGATTTCAAGCGCCTGCCCGCCGAGCAGCTCAACGATTGCCTGCGGGTGCTGCTGCCCGCCTGACACATTGGACCTGGGGTTTTCCCTCGGGTGCCTGCTTTCCGGGTTGACGGGTCCATGTTTACCCATAAAATAGCACGATCGTTCGTTTTATTTTGTGAGCCATGACCCAGCCTCCTTCCCTCCGTCCCTCTGAAGGCCGCAGTGCACGTGCCTTGCAGAAGGGGCAGCAAACCAAGGCCGCCATTGTGGATGCGGCCCTGGCGCTGGCCTCCCAGGTGGGGTTGGAGGGTTTGAGCATCGGCGCGATTGCCGAGCTGATGCAGATGAGCAAGTCGGGCGTGTTCGCGCATTTTGGCTCCCGCGAAGAACTCCAAATCTCGGTGGTCAACGAATACCACCAGCGGTTTGAACGCGATGTATTTCTCCCAGCGCTGGCGCAGCCCCGAGGTTTGCCCCGCTTGCGCGCCCTGTTCGACCACTGGATGCGCCAGACCTCGCTGGAAATCGATTCGGGCTGCATTTACATCAGCGGGGCGATCGAGTTTGACGACCGCCCCGGCGCCGTGCGCGACGCTCTGGTGAGCACCGTGAACACCTGGCAGGCCGCCATCCACAAGTCGGTGGAGCTGGCCATTGAGCAAGGCCACCTGCGCCGCGATGCGGACCCCGGCCAGTTGGCGTTCGAGATTCATGGCCTGATCCTGGCCTTGCACTACGAAGCCCGCTTTTTGCGCAACCCGCATGGCCTGCAACGCGCACGCCAGGGGTTCGACAACATCGTCGCGCGCAATTTGCCTGCCGCTTGACTCCCCCCTTTCTTCTGACTTTCGCTGAACACAACGGAGACCCCCATGCCCAGCTACACCCCGCCCCTGCGCGACATGCAATTCGTGCTGCACGAAGTGTTCAATGTTGTGGATGAACTCAAGGTGTGCCCACCGCACGCCGAGGTGGACGCCGACACCATCAACGCTGTGCTGGAAGAGGGCGGCAAGTTCGCGGCCGAGGTGGCGTTTCCCCTGAACATCAGCGGCGATGCAGAGGGCTGCGAACTGGACAAATCCACCCACGAGGTAACGGCACCCCAAGGGTTCAAGGCAGCGTACAAAACCTATGTGGACGGCGGCTGGCCCGCTTTGAGTTGCGACCCCGAGTACGGTGGTCAGGGCTTGCCGTTGGTGGTGAACCAATGTTTCTACGAAATGCTCAACAGCGCCAACCAGGCCTGGACCATGTATCCCGGCCTGAGCCATGGCGCCTACGAATGCTTGCACGCCCACGGCACGCCCGAGCAAAAATCCATCTACCTGCCCAAGCTGACCAGTGGCGAATGGACCGGCACCATGTGCCTGACCGAGCCCCATTGCGGCACCGACCTGGGCCTGCTGCGCACCAAGGCCGAACCGCAGGGTGACGGCACCTACCGCATCACCGGCCAGAAAATTTTCATCAGCGCCGGCGAGCACGACTTGGCTGAAAACATCGTTCACTTGGTGCTGGCTCGCTTGCCCGATGCACCGCAGGGCAGCAAAGGTATCAGCCTGTTCCTGGTGCCCAAGTTCCACGTTCAGCCCAACGGTGCTCTGGGCGAACGCA
>CAZGDZ010000125.1:0-6502 GCA_964524855.1 uncultured Macromonas sp. | reverse complement strand
TTCCGACAGCACGCGCTTGAGCAGGGTGGTTTTACCGGCTCCCAGGAAGCCGGTGAGGATGGTGGCGGGAATGAGGGCCATGATGCAACTCGAAAAAACAGAACGCGGCCCACAATGGGGCCCTTACATCACAGTGTAGTTCGGGTGTCAAGTCCGTCAGGGCCTCAAGTAGACAAAACCTTCTTTGGCCTGCAGTTTGGCCACCTCAGCCACGCCAGAGGGCACCACCTTGGCTTCCATGGCCACCTTGTCGGGGCTGATCTTGCGGACCTCCAGCGTGTTGTTGCAGACGCGGAACTCCACGCCCCGCGCGGCCAGCTCCCCAATGGCGCCGGCAAACGGTTGGTCCATCTGGTTGGTGGCACCGTCCAGCAAAAAGTCGATGCCCAGGCCGTGCGCCACCACCACGATTTTGGCGCTGGGGTCGGCCGCCAGGTGGTAGCGGATGTTTTGCACCGCCCGCGACGCCTGCGGGATGCCTTCGCTCATGTGATAAACCACTTTGACGTTGTCCGCCGCCTGCGCAGAAGTGCTGAACACCACCGCCGCACACAGTGCCTTGAAAAACCGCAGCCATTTCAACATTCGATCGCTCCTGAAAAAGTGAATCCGAAATATTAGATTTCACCTATATTCTGAAGCATCAATCTTTTGAGACCAGAGGACTAACCCTGTTTTCGGGGATTTCGGGTGCGGCAGGTTCTGCAGCAGTGGGGATTGGCGGACGCTGGGTGGCGCGCGGATGGGCCGCCTCGTACACCTTGGTCAGGTGCTGAAAATCGAGCCGGGTGTAGACCTGCGTGGTACTGATCTGGGCGTGGCCCAACAGCTCTTGCACCGCCCGCAAATCGCTGCTGGATTGAAGCAAATGGGTCGCGAAACTGTGGCGCAGCATGTGGGGGTGCACCGGCACCGCCAAACCCGCCTGCACACTGCGCGCCTTCAGGCGCAAGCGGGCGGCCTGGGCGCCGAGTCGGCGGCCACCGCGCCCCACGAACAGCGCCGGCTCGTCGGCCCGCAAACCGGGCCAGCACTCGCGCCACACCAGCCATTCGCGCACGGCCGCCTGCGCCGGGCCACCCACTGGCACGGTGCGCCATTTGCGGCCCTTGCCCAACACCTGGGCTTCGCCCGCCTGCAAATCCAACCAACCGCGCGCCTGGGTGGAGGCGCGCACGTCCAGGCCCAACAGTTCTGCAATGCGCAGACCGCTGCCGTACAGCAGCTCGGTCATGCAGCGGTCACGCGCTGCCAAGGCTTCGTCCAGCGGTGAGGCCGCCGAGGGCACCGGGGGTTGAAACGCGGCCAGGCGCACCGCGTCTTCCACGCCCAGCGCCTTGGGCAAGGGTTGCCCGGCTTTGGGCGGGCGCACGCCTTGCACCGGGTTGTGGCCGATGGCGCCCTGCCGCCCAAGCCAAGCGTACAGCCCACGCCAGCACGACAACACCAAGGCCATGCCCCGGGGTTGGCGACCTTGGGCGCGCCACTGGGCCAGCCAGCGCCGCACGTGGGCGTCGCGCACCTCGGTCAAACCCAGACCGTGTTCCTGGCAACGCTGCAGCAAATCCTGCAAATGAATGGTGTACACCGCCTGGGTGCGGGCCGACAAACGTTTTTCCACACGCACATGGGCCAAGTAGTGCTCAACCCAGGCGTCGTCGGTGGCAGCCATGGCAGCGCCGCAGGCCCCGCGTCAGCGGGGCGGCATCAGGCGCAACAGCGCGGCCGAAGCCATTGCGGCGATGTCCTGCAGGAAATCGGTGCCCATCTGCGCTGTGAAGCGCTGCGGGTCGGACGAGGCCAGCACCAGCAGGCCGAACGCCGGCTCCGAGGGCCCGGGGCGCAACGGCAGCAGGGCCAGCGACGCGGCCTGATCGGGTGCTTGCAACCACTGCGAGGCTTCCAGCCCGGGATTGGCGCCGCAATAGGGCTGCACCAGCGAAGTGGCAAAAGCGCGAGCATCGTTGCTGGCACCCTGGGCAAAGGGTTGATCGGCCCAGGCGGCATCCACGCCCCACACTTTCAGAGCCGCTTGCGGCACCTGAAACTCGGTTTCAATGCCGTGGGCAATCGCTGACGGCACATCGGCCGGCTCAACCACGGCGAGCAAGCGCCGGGTCCACTGCTGCAGACGCCGGGCGATCACCACGTTGTCCTGACCGTGGCGGATCATCTCGACCGCTTTCAACTCCAGGTGCCGGATTTTCTCGCGCAGCATTTCGGCCTGCCGCTCCTGCAGGCTGACCGCGCGCTGGCCGTGCGGACTGGTCAAGTGGACGCTGGCCAGCAACTCCGCGTGGCGCTCGAAAAAGTCCGGGGTGTTGACCAGAAACTGGGCGATGTCGTCTTCGGTGATCGGGGGCAGTGCGTCGTGGGCGTTCAAGGAGTTACTCCGCTGGAATCAGGGGGTTGTTGCAAGGGTCAGGACAGGTCGGGGACGTCGATGCGCCCCTCAAACACGGTTTCGGCCGGGCCAGTCATGCGCACCGAGGCGCTCAGGCCGTCACGCGACCAGGGCCATTCGATGGTCAGGCGCCCGCCGCGCAGGTCCACATCGACCCGCTCGTCGAACCAGCCCAGGCGGATGCCGGCCACCACCGCGGCGCAAGTGCCGGTGCCACAGGCCAGCGTTTCGCCGGACCCACGCTCGTACACCCGCAGCCGGGCATGGCGACGGTCCAGCACCTGCAGGAAACCGGCGTTCACCCGGCGCGGGAAGCGCGCGTGGCTTTCCACCCAGGGGCCCCAGGTGGCGACCGGGGCGGTGTCCACATCGTCCACCCGAAGCACCGCGTGCGGGTTGCCCATGGACACCACCGCCACCGGCACTGCAGGGCCTTCCGGCAAGGCCAAAGGCCAGCACACCCAATCGCCCACCGGCTGCGGCGTCAGGCCTTGGTCGTCGAAAGGAATGCGCGGCAGGTCAAACACCGGCGGCCCCATGTCCACCGTGACGCGGCCGTCGGGGTCCAAGTGCAGCGTCATTTCGCCACCCGACACCTGCACGCGCACCGTGCGCTGCTGGGTCAGCCCGCGCTCGTGCACGTAGCGCACGAAACAACGGGCGCCGTTGCCGCAGTTCTCCACCTGACCACCGTCAGCGTTGTGGATGACGTATTCGAAATCCACCCCGGGGTGTGGCGCTGGCCGCACCGAGAGGATCTGGTCGGCGCCGACGCCGAAGTGGCGGTCGGCCAGGAAACGGTACTGGGCCGCCGTCAAGCCGAGCAAACCACGCGTTTCGTCCAGCACGACAAAGTCGTTGCCGGCGCCCTGCATTTTGGTGAATGAAACCTGCATGGGCGCATTATCGGCCAGTGGCGTCAGCGCGCGGGTTCGGCCATGAACATCTCGACCCGGCGGTTGCGGGCACGGCCTTCTGCCGTGTCGTTGCTGGCGATCGGCTCGCGCGCACCGCGCCCATCGATTGCAATCACCCCGACGGGCACGCCCCGGGCGGTCAGGTAATCGCGCACGCTGGCCGCGCGGTTGACCGACAGCGGGTTGTTGATCGCATCGGTGCCGGTGCTGTCGGTGTGGCCGATGATGGTGACGCGCGCACCCGGGTTTTTCACCAGCCCCTGGGCAAAGGTGTCCAGGATGGGGCGAAAGTTGGGCTTGATGTCGGCGCGACCCACATCAAACGACACGTCGCTGGGAATGTTGAGCTTGAGTTGGTTGTCGGCCGTTTGGGTGACCTCCACGCCGGTGCCTCGGGTGCTGGCCTCCATCTGGCGCTTTTGCTCTTCCATGCGGGTGGACCAGATGTGGCCGCCCACCGCACCCACGCCGGCGCCAATGGCCGCGCCACGCACTGCGCCAGAGCTGCCATCTGTGACGGCACCCAGCACCGCACCTGCAGCCGCACCGATCATGGCGCCACGCCCGGTGCCGGCGCGCTGCTCTTCCGTCATGTTGGCGCAACCCGTGACCAACACGGCTGCGGCCAGGGTTGCAAGCAAAAATGGTGAACGCATGGGTACCTCCTGAATCTTGAAAATGGCCCATCAAAGGCCCACTTCATTATCAACCTGTGGGGGCGCCCCACCAAGCCCATGCGGCCACTTTTACAGACGATTACCATTCAAGGCTGATTCTTACCCACGCCTTCAGGAGACTTCCCCCATGGTTCGCCCCAGCCAACGGCCTTACCCGCCACGAGACGTGGCCCCGTTGCGGCCCGCGGCGACGGTCTTGCTGCTGCGCGACAGCGAACAAGGCCCGCAGGTGCTGATGACGCGCCGCTCGCTGCAAGCCAGTTTTGCACCGGGCGCGTACGTGTTTCCGGGTGGCGGCATCGACCCGGCCGACCACTTCGCCCCACCCTCGGTAAGCCGGCGCCCCAGCCAGCGCGACGACCACTTGTCCGCCGCCCTGGCCGCGATCCGCGAAAGTTTTGAAGAACTGGGGGTGCTACTGGCGAGGCAAGCCGACGGCGCTTGGGTTGAACAGCGCCAGATAGACCAACTGGACCGCCAGCAACCCCTGCTGACGCAATGCGAGCGGCTGGGCCTGCGGTTGGCGGCGGACGCGGTGTTCATGCTGGCGCACTGGATCACCGACCGTGACCTGCCCCGGCGCTTCGATGTGCCCTTTTTGGTGGCGCGGATGCCGCCCGGGCAGACACCGGTGGCGGACGAGCACGAACAGTTCGAGCCCGTTTGGATCACGCCAGCCGAGGCGCTGCAGCGCCATGCGGATGGCGACTTTCACCTCATCTTCCCGACCATCCGCACACTGGAGCGCTTGTGTGCCTTCAGCAGCGTGGAAGCGATCCTGGCGGCCTGCGCCACCCATGAGCAACCGCTGTGGACCAGCTGCCCCCGCGCGGGCTGGCTGGCGGGCCAGGAGGTGCGCTACACGGAACACGAAGCGCCCTTTGGCGAGCTGGCGCTGACCTGCCCTGACGGCCAAATGGAGCACCACCTGGACTGGCAAAGCCAACGCCCGGTGACGCTGCTGAAAAACGTACAGCGCCTGACCGCGCCCAACCCCGGCTTCATGACCGGCCCTGGCACCAACAGCTACCTGGTCGGCGACCCCAGCACCGGCCACATCGCCATCGACCCCGGCCCAGCCGACGAGGCCCACCTGGAACGGCTGTGGCGCGCTGCGGGCGGCGACATCCGCCACATCGTCTGCACCCATTCGCACCCCGACCATTCGCCGGGCGCCGCCCGCCTGCAAGCGCTGTGCGCCCAAGGCGGCCGCCCCCAGCCGGACATCCTCGGATTGGCCAGCGCGCCCACCGCCCGCGCCAACAGCCAGTTCACCCCCGAACGCGAATTGGCCGATGGTGAACGCTTGGTGCTGCAAGGCCCGCAGGGGCCTCACACGCTGCGGGTGGTGCACACCCCCGGCCACGCGGCCAACCACCTGTGCCTCGTGCTGGAAGAAGACGGCCTGCTGTTCAGCGGCGACCACATCCTCAACGGCAGCACCACCGTGATCGACCCACCGGACGGCAACATGGACGCCTACCTCCAGTCACTCGACCGGTTGCTGGCGGCCTGCGACACCGACGGCATCGAATTCATCCTGCCGGCGCACGGTTACGTGTTGGGCGATGCCCCGCAGGCCATCGCTCAATTGAAGCAACACCGCCTGAAGCGCGAGGCCAAAATTGCCGCTGCCATGCGGCAACGTCCCCAAGGCAGCCACGACGATTGGCTGGCTCTCGCTTACGACGACGTGCCCGAACGCCTGTGGCCCGTGGCCAAGCGCTCGCTGCTGGCGCATGTGGAGCGCATCGAAAGCTTGGGAGGTTTCAATGGTTGACCCCACACCGGACGCAGGCGAACGCCTGGCCAAACGCGTAGCCACCTTGCACGGCTGTTCGCGCAGCGACGCGGAGCGGCTGATTGAAGGCGGTTGGATCACGGTGGACGGCGCCGTGGCCGACGACCCGGCACGTCGGGTGCGCGACGAGACTGTGCACATCGCTGCCAACCCCCGGATTGAGGCGCTGCAAGCCGTGACGCTGGTGTGGCACAAGCCAACCGGCGTGGCGCTGGCGCCCGACCAGCCGTTGCGCGGCCTGGTGCCCCCCAACGACACCCTGCGCCCCTGGCACCTGAAGCACCTGCGCTGCGCCAGCCCCATGCCGGCGGCCAGCAGCGGCTTGGCGGTGTTCGCCCAAAGCCCCGGCGTGCTGCGGGTGTTGCGCGAAGACGGGCCCTTGCTGGAACACGAATGGATGCTGGATGTGCCCGGTGCCGTGGCACCCGAAGCGTTGGCCCTGCTTGACCAACGCAAGGGCGACATGGCCTGGGGCCCCCGCACGCCGATGTTGAAGCTCAGCGTGGGCAGCCAGAGCGCCGAACGCACCCGGCTGCGCCTGGCGGTGAAAACCTACACCCCACAGCGCCTGCCTGACTGGCTGGCTGGCGCTGGCGTGACGCCGACCGCTCTGCACCGGTTGCGGCTGGGCCGGGTGGCACTGGGTGCTTTGGCCACCGGCGAATGGCGCGTGCTGGGGCTGCACGAACGTTTCTGAATCAAG
>CAZGDZ010000124.1:0-6577 GCA_964524855.1 uncultured Macromonas sp. | reverse complement strand
GGCGTCGTGTCGGGCTTGGGTCAGGGCCTGGGCGGCTTGAGCGCGTGCACGGCCGGTGGCCACCAGGTCCCAGGTGCTGTGCAGCATGCCGTTGTAGCGCAGCTGCATGTCGTCGAGCTGATGCTGGCTCAGGGCCAGGGACCGTTCGGCGCGGGTCACGAGGGTGCGTGTGGTATTGACGGCGTCCAGCGCCAGGGCGAGGTGGGCGCGAACCTGACGGGCCAGGGCATCGGCCCGTGCGCGGGCTTCGGCGGCTTCGGCCCACCCGTGGGGCCAGGGTGTGCCCCGGGGGCGTTCGGCCAGCTCGGTCGGGCCCACGGCGCTGAAGGCTTGCTCAAGGACCTGGGCCATGCGGGCGCGGTCCTGGGCCGACAAACTCCTTTCCCGGCGCTCGGCTTCCGCTTCTGCCAGCGGCCAGTCGGGGTGTCGGGCCAGGGCTTGTGCCAAGGCAGTGGCCGCGTCCGGCGCCTCGGCGCCGGGCAACGGGGGCAGCGAAGTGGGCAACGGCGCCAGCGTGGTTGCGCCCCCAACGGGTGGCAGGTGCTGGCGCAGTTGCTGCTCCGTTTGGCGGGCGCGTTGCTGGGCCAGCGTCCACTGGTTCTGCACGCCCAGCCACACCTGTTCTTCCGTTGCTGCACGGGCGGCGCTCCAGTTGCCCACAGCGGCCATGCGCCGTGCCAGTTCGGTGGCGGCTTCGGTGGCGTTGACCACCGGCGCCAGGTGGTGCAAGGCTTCGCGTGCGGCCACGGCGTCCAGCCAGGCTTGGGCGACGGTGTGGGCATGGGCCACAGTGGCTTGCTGCAGGCGGGCACGCTCTGTGGCGTTCAGGCCCGGTGGTGCGACCAGCTCGGGGCGGCCCAGGCGAGCCGCGCGCAACGCGGCGTCCAGGCTCAGGCTGCCCGGGCCTGCATCGGCCGGTGCACTGGCCGCCATGGCGGGTGGGTGCTGTTGTTCCGATTGCACCACGTCGATATGCCCGCGCAAAAGCGCGCCCACACGGCGGTTGGCGGCCACCCAGTCTGTGGTGGTTGGGGGTTCCGCTGCGGGGCCGGGGTTGCCCAGCGCGGCTGGGCTGAACAGGCCCAGCACACCGGTCAGCGCGCAGGCCCAGGCCCATGGCCTAGTGTTTGAAGACATCCATCTCTCCACGAAATCACACAAAACACGCCCTGCAACCGGGTGGCTGCGGACGCACTGGGGGTGTCGGGATCAGGCGATGGGGGGTTTGACGCTGCGCGCCAACTGGGGGCTGATGGCGGCGTGGGGCCGGTGCGAGGGGGTGGCCTGAGCCGGTGGTGGCGTGGTGCCCCAGCCCAGCCCCAGCGGGTGGGCCACGGTGTGGCAAATGTCGCACGCCACACAACTGGCATGGGTGTTGGGCGATTCCAGGGCAGCGGCGTCCATTGCGGTGGTCGTGGCCGATGCCTCGCCGTGGCAGGGGTGTTCCTGCATGGCTGCACTGACCTCGGTGTGCACTGCAGCAGTCGCTTCCAGGTGCTGAACCCCCATGGCGCTGCCCGCCCAAAGCCGCAAGGGCACGAGCGCGATCAACAGGCAGAGCCACAAGGTTCGCATATGGCAATGATACGGGAACGCCCTTCGAAGTTCCTGTGTGTTTTTGAGCCCTCCCTTCAGCCGTTGAGGCGTGGGCGGGCCTTGTCCAGCCACAGTTGCAGGCTGTCGAGCAGGTCGGTCTGGCTGAAAGAGCAGCTTTCCTCGCTGAACAGGCTGGCCGATTCGAGCCGGTCCAGCAGGTTGACCCAGACGGTTTCGAACGCGGTTGGCAGGGCACCCATCAGTGGGCCGGTCTGGCGGGCGGCTTGCAGGTAGTCGCTTGTGGAAAGTTGGCCTTGGCGCAGTTGGTCCAGCCAACGCTGTTGGTCGTGCAGGGCTTGGGTGGCGGTGGTCATGGGGTCAGATGGGGGCATTTTGGGGCGAAGGGTGTGCTTCGGCACGAGGCGCAAAGCGGCGCCCCAGCCAGCCGGTGAACGGCAGGAACAGCAACGCCACGGCACCATTGAAAGCCAGGTTGGCCATGGCCACCGCCTGGCTGGGCGAGTCGCTGCCGCGAACGGCCCATTCGGCAAAGGGAGTGATGAAGGGCAGGATCAGTACCACCCCCACGGCGTTGAACATCAGGTTCATCCAGGCGGCGCGTTTGGCGTAGGCGTCCATGGGGATGCTGGCAATCAGCCCGGTGGCGGTGGTGCCCAGCGTGGCGCCCACCACCACGGCCACCGCACCCAGTGGGCCCAGCACGCCCTGTTGCACCAGCACGATGGCCAGACCGCTGACCACACTGCTGGACTGCAACACCACCGTGAGCACGATGCCCATGAGCACGCCGATCCACGGCTCCTGTGCCCGGCCCAGCCATTCCAGCACCCAGGGCGACTGGCGCAACGGTTCCAGCGAATCGCCAATCAGGTCCAGCGTGAAGAAGATGAAACCGAAGTAAAAAATGGCCCGACCCACCACCCGGATGGAAAACGGCAACATGGTCAGCACCCCACCCAACACGATCAGGTAGGGGCCGATGTGGGTGAGCTTGTACGACACCAGCCACGCGGTGGAGGTGGTGCCCACTTTGGCGCCCAGCAGCACCGCGAGGCTGGCGCCAAAGGTGAGCGTGCCGGAGTTGACCAGCGCGATCACCAGCGCCGACACCGCGCTGCTGGATTGCACCACCGCCGTCACGCCCGCGCCCAGCAGCAGGCCCCGGAAGCGGTCGCGCGTGGCCAGCCCCAACCAACGGGGCAACTTGTCGCGCCCCACGGTTTGCAGCTCCTGACTGAAATGCTCCAGCCCGTACAAAAACAGCAGCAGGGCGCTGAGCACCAGCACGAAGACTTGGAAATCGCTGAATTGCAGGTGGGCAGCCATGACGGCAGCATAACGCCGGAATGCGCGGCCCACCACCTCGGGGTGCCGCTTGGTTTGGAGCCGTCAGGGCGCCGGCACGATGCCCCGGTAAGCGTGCCAGGTGGCGTGCCCCAGCACCGGTCCGGCCACCAGCAGCCCCAGGAACCAGGGCAGCATGGCCACCACCACCAGCATGGTGATGAGTGCGCCCCACACCAGCATCACGCCCGGGTTCTGTAAGCAAGCTCGGATGCTGGTCAACCCGGCCGAAATGGCGTCCACTTGCCGATCCAGGATCATGGGAATGGAGATGGCGCTGGTCACGAAAATCAGCCCGGCGAAGACGGCGCCCACCACGGTGTAGGTGATGAGGAATTCCAGGTTTTGCAGGCTGAACAGGACTTTGAGCAGGTTTTCGGTGGATGGCATGGTGTTGAACGTGACCGCGAACACCACCAGCGAGGCTCGGCCCCACAGCATTTCCAGAATCAGCAGCACGCCCGCAAAAATGGCCATGGTGCCCTTGGTGGGTCGCCAGGCGATGAGTGAAGCCCGCAGCGAAGGGCGCCGTCCGGCCTCCAGCGCCCGGCTGGTGTCGTAAATGCCCAGGCACAGGAACGGCCCCATCAGCAAAAATCCAGCGCTCAGCGCCAGCACGTAGGCCGGCGCGGTCTGGAACACGTACCACAGCGCGTGCCCCATGACGAAGAAGCACAGGCCATAGAACAACCCCACCTTCGGGCAGCGCATGAAGTCCTGCCAACCCCGGCCCAGCCAGCGCAGCGGGTCGGCGGCCGAGAGATCCGCCAGGCGCAGCGCAAACACCGAAGCCGACTCGACTTCGGTTGACGGGGTGTTGGTGGTGTCTGGTGCGGGGTCGGCGGCAGCCGGCTCATGGGGCGGCTCGGTGTGGGTGGCATTCATCCGTGCGGTTCCGGGCAGGTGGGGCTTGATGTGGGTCAATCAACCATAGCGAAACTTGGGTGCATTGACCAGATGGTTTACCCGGGCAGGTATGGGCGGGGCTACACTCGGGGCCGTCATGAATGCTCACTTCCTGCCCCCTTGTGTGCCCCCCGCGCGGGTGGACGATGTGCTGGCCCAGCAGGGCTATGCAGTGATGGACGCCCGTTCGGTGCAAAACTGGCTGGCGGTACCGGCCACCGCGCTGGCCGAGTTGCAGCCGAGCTGGGACGACCTGCCCAGCGACCAGTACCTGAAGGACGGCGGCCGTTACCGGCGCCGGCGCCACAGTTGCTTTGTGGTCGATGGTGATCGGATTGAGCAGGTGCCGCACCGCGCGCACTGGCAACCGCTGGAGTACAACGCCCTGCACGGTGGTATGCAGCGCTGGTTTGAGCCGATGGAGCCGCAAGTGGTGGCTTTGCCGGGCTGGCAGCAACTGTTGCGCCAGACGGCGGCGGCCACCTCCGCGCTCAAGGGCACGAAGCCTTGGTACATCGAGGCGCACCAGTTCCGCATCGACACCACGGACGGCATAGGCCGGCCCACACCCGAAGGCGCCCACCGCGACGGGGTGGACTTGGTGGCGGTGTTTATGGTGGGGCGCCACCGCATCAAAGGTGGCGAGAGCCGCGTGTTCGAGGCCCATGGTCCGAACGGGCAGCGTTTCACCCTCACCGAGTCTTGGTCGCTGCTGCTGCTGGACGACGAACGGGTGATCCACGAAACCACGCCGATCCAGCCGGCCGACCCGGAGGCGCCGGGTTGGCGCGACACGCTGGTGCTGACCTGCCGTGCCGGCGGTTTTCAGGGCTGAGGCAGGGGCTTACTGGGGCTGGAAGCCGCTGTCGCGGATGATGCGCGCCCAGGTCTGGGTGTAAGCGCGCTCCCGGGCGCCCAGTTGCTGCCCGGTCATGAAGCCGACGGTCAGGCCCATGGCGGTGAGCTTGTCTTTGACCTCGGGTTTTTGCAAGGCCAGCGCCACCGCGCGCGACAGTTGCTCCAGCACCGCGGGCGGCGTGCCGGCCGGCGCGAACAGGCCGTAGTAAGGAATGTCCTCGAAGCCGGGCACGCCCAGCTCGGCCAGGGTGGGCACCTCGGGCATCAGTGCCTGGCGTTCTTTGCCCATCACGGCCACCACGCGCAATTTGCCAGCCTTGTGGTTTTCGATGAAGTCCGGGATGGAGCCCACGCCCGCCGCGATCTGGTTGCCCAGCATGTCGCCCATCATGGGTGCGCTGCCCCGGTAGGGCACCGCCACCAGGTCCAGCGCATTGCGCTGGCCCAGCACTTGCACCAGGAACTGAGGCACCGAGGCCGGCGCGGGCACGCCCACGGTGCCTTTGCCGCCCTGCGCCTTGATCCACTGCACATAGTCCTTGTAGCTCTGGGCCGGTGTTCCGCCCGAGACCGCGAGCGCGTTGACGAAGGTGGCGAAACCGGCCACGGGCACGAAGTCGGTCGCAGGGTCAAACCCTGGCGTTTTCATGACTTGCGGCAGGATGGAAATGCTGTGGTCGTGCGACAGGAACAGCACCGTGCCATCGGCCGGTGCGGCTTTGAGGGCTTGCGCCGCCAGTTGGCCACCAGCGCCGGCTTTGTTCTCCACCACCACCGGCACGCTCAGTGTCTCCTTCATGGACTCGGCCAGGATGCGGGCAATCGCATCGGTGCCACCCCCGGCCGGGAAACCCACCATCACCCGCACCGGCTTGCTGATTTGGGCGTGCGCCACCGGCCACGCAAGGGTGGCCGCTGCGGCAGCAGCGAGGAGGGCGGTTCGGCGACGCAAACGGGGCAGGGCAGAAGACATGGGCGGGCTCCAGAAAGAATGGTTCTATTTTGTCACTTTCTGGGCCCAGCGCCTGGGGCTCAGACCCGCTCGAAAATCGCCGCGATGCCCTGCCCACCGCCGATGCACATCGTCACCAGCGCGTAGCGGCCGTTGATGCGTTGCAGTTCGTGCAGCGCCTTGACGGTGATGAGCGCGCCGGTGGCCCCGATGGGGTGGCCCAGCGAAATGCCGGAACCGTTGGGGTTGACCTTGGCTGGGTCCAGGCCCAGCTCCTTCGTCACCGCGCAGGCCTGGGCGGCAAAGGCCTCGTTGGCCTCGATCACGTCCAGGTCGTTCACGCTCAGGCCGGTGCGCTTGAGCACCGCCTGGGTGGCCGAAATGGGGCCCACACCCATGATCTTGGGGTCCAGTCCGGTGTGCGCGTAGCCCACCAGGCGCGCCATCGGCGCCAGGCCGCGCGCCTTGGCGGTGCCGGCTTCCATCAGCACCACGGCGGCGGCCGCGTCGTTGATGCCGCTGGCGTTGCCGGCCGTCACGGTGCCGTTCTCCTTCACGAACACCGGCTTGAGCTTGGCCATGTCGTCCAGCGTGCAGTTGGGGCGGAAGTGTTCGTCCGTGGCGTAGGCCACTTCGCCCTTCTTGCTTTTCAGCATCACCGGCACGATCTGGTCCTTGAAGTACCCGGCCTCGGTGGCCTGGGCCAGCGCGTCCTGCATCTCGCGGGTGATGCCGTACTTGCTGGCCACGTTCTCGGCCGTTACGCCCATGTGGATGTTGTGGAACGGGTCGTGCAGGGCGCCGACCATCATGTCCACCAGCTTGGTGTCGCCCATGCGGGCGCCGAAGCGGCTGGTCAGGCTGGCGTAGGGGGCGCGGCTCATGTTCTCAGCGCCGGCGCCACTGGCGATGTCGCAGTCGCCCAGCAGCACGGCCTGCGCCGCGGAAACGATGGCCTGC
>CAZGDZ010000123.1:0-6682 GCA_964524855.1 uncultured Macromonas sp. | reverse complement strand
GTGCGGCTGGTGCGGTCCAAGGGGGTGGGTGTGTACTTCGTCACACAGAACCCTCTGGACATTCCCGACAGCGTGCTCGGCCAGTTGGGCAATCGGGTGCAGCACGCGCTGCGCGCCTTCACTCCACGCGACCAAAAAGCGGTGAAAGCCACCGCGCAAACCATGCGCCCCAAGGCGGGGCTGGACATCGAAGCGGCCATCACCGAGCTGGCTGTGGGCGAGGCGCTGGTCAGCCTGCTGGATGCCAAGGGCCGGCCGTGCGAAACCGAGCGCGTGTACGTGCTGCCCCCAGGCAGCCAGATCGGCCCCATCACGGCACCGCAACGCCAGGCGCTGCTGCAGAACTCGTTGGTGGCCGGTGTGTACGAAAAGGTGCTGGACCGCGAAAGTGCCCACGAAATCCTGCGGGGCAACGCGGCCGCGCGATCGGGCACCACCGCCGAGCCCATGCCGACGGCCCCCAAGGTACCCGGCACGGTAGCCGCTCCCGCTGCCGAAGAAGCTGGCATGGGCGGCAAAATCAACGAGGTGCTGTTCGGCCGCACCGGACCGCGCGGCGGTCAGTACGACGGGCTGGTTCAAACCATGGCAAAAACGGTGGTGCGAACGGTGGGCTCCAACATTGGGCGCCAAATTGTGCGTGGCGTGCTGGGAAGCCTGCTGGGCGGCAAACGATGAAATCGAGCATGGCCGACTCACCCAAAGCGTTTGCACCCGATGAGCTGCGCTTCTCGGCACTGCTTGAACGCCTGGGCATCGGCCACTGGGTACGCAACCTTGACAGCGGGACGATGTGGTGGTCCCGCAGTTTTCGGCTGCAACACGGCATCGACGTTGATGCGCCTGCGCTGCGAGAGCACATGGTCGATGTTCTGCTGCCCGAAGATCGACAACGGTTTGTGCAACAACTCGACGCGGCCTACTCAGCCGGTCAGGGCGAAATCAGCTACCGCACTCGGGGCCAGGCGGACGACACACCCCGCTTTCACGTCGTGCGAATCGCGGTCGAGACCAACCCGAACACGGGTCAGCGTCTGGCCTACGGATTCAACCTGGACATCTCCGAACAAGTCCAGTTACAACGCACACTGCAGGAACGCACCGCGTACCTCGAAGCCATCGTGCGCCAGCTGCCCATGGGGCTGAGTGTGTTCGATCGCGACCTCAAACTGAAGGTATGGAACGCCGAGTTTGCCCAAGTGCTCAACTTGCCCGAGGCGCAAGTACGTGCAGGGGTCGATTTTGGCGACCTGATCCGAATACCGGCAGAGCGTGGAGAGTACGGCCCTGGTGACGTTGATGCCCTCGTCAGCGAACGACGCGCCCTGGCGTTGCGTTTCCAGCCACACCGCCTCGAGCGCCCACGGCCCAACGGCCGCACCCACCTGATCATTGGTGAGCCAGTGGTGGTCGATGGCCAGGTTTCTGGCTTCGTGACCACCTACACCGACGTGACCGATCAGAAACGGGAACGTGAACAGCTGGAACAAACACTAGACATGCTGCGCACACTGATCGAACACATCCCCGCCGGCGTCACCATGGTGGACAAGGACCTGCGACTACTCGCCTGGAACGACCGCCTGCGGGAAATTCTGGATTTTCCCGCTGAGCTGTTCGCACCGCCGGTAGTGACGCTGGAGTCCCTGTTCCGCTTCAACGTCGCACGCGGCGAGTATGGGCCCACCGATGATCCGCAAGCGCTGGTGCGCACCCTTGTCGAGCGTTCCAAGACGTTCGTCCCGCACACGTTTGAGCGCACTCGCCCCAATGGACGGGTACTCAACATTCAAGGACAACCCTTGGCCACAGGCGGTTTTGTCACCGTGTACACCGACATCACCGAGCGCAAAAAAGCCGAAGCCGAAATCAAGCGACTGGCACGCACCGACCCATTGACCGGGCTGGACAACCGAGGAGCCTTCACCATCGCATTGGCACAGGCACTGGCCCAGCGCAAGCGCCAAGGCGGAGAGTTGGCCGTGCTGTTCATTGACATGGACCGCTTCAAAGCGGTCAACGACTCAATGGGACACGAAACAGGTGACGCGGTGTTGCGCGAGACCGCGCGGCGGCTGCGTGAACGGCTGCGCTCGTGTGACGTGGTGGCACGCATCGGTGGCGATGAGTTTGTGGTCGCACTCACCGGCATTGATGGGGCGCTGGACGCCGCGCAGGTCGCTCGCCACATTGTGGCAACACTGAGCGCGCCCTACTACACGGAGCGTGGGGAAATTTTCCTGTCGCCATCGGTCGGAATTGCCCTCTGCCCACAAGATGCACAGGAGGAAAACGAGCTGCTGCGTTTGGCCGATTTGGCGATGTACCACGTCAAAAGCACGGGAGGCGCCTCTTACCAGTTTTATGCAGCCAGCATGAACGAAGCGGTACAAGCCCGGATTGAGTTCGAGAGCCGACTGCGCCTCGCGGTGCGAGAGGGTGCCTTTGAACTGCATTTTCAACCCATTCACCGACTGGCGCCGGGTCTGCCCCTGACGGGCTTTGAGGCCCTGTTGCGCTGGCCCGACGGCCAAGGCGGCTACATTGCACCCGACCGGTTCATCCCAATGGCAGAAGAGTCCGATCTGATCGATGCCATTGGCGACTGGGTGTGCACTCAGGCCGCGCGCCAGATTCAAGCTTGGCGCGAGCAGTGGCCTGAGTGGCCGTACCGCTTGAGCGTCAATTTATCGGCTCGCCAGTTTGACCGCGACGGTTTGGCCCAGCGACTGCACCTACTGTTTGCCGAGCAGGGCCTGGGACTGACGGGGGTTGAATTCGAGATCACGGAAGGGGCGATGATGCGAGATCCAGGGCGCACCCAGAGCGAGCTGCAACAACTGCGGCAACTGGGCGCGCGCTGCTCGGTAGACGACTTTGGCACGGGCCATTCATCGCTGAGCTACCTGAAACACTTCGCCATCGACCGGCTGAAAATTGACCGATCCTTCATCCGCGACCTGCACCGGGATGCAGATGATGAAGCCATTGTCAGTGCAGCGATAGGACTGGCACACCGACTGGGGCGCGAAACGGTGGCAGAAGGCGTGGAAACGCCGGAGCAAATGGCCCGCCTGCAGGCGCTGGGTTGCGATGCGGTTCAGGGCTACCTGCTCAGCCGCCCCATGCCCGCCAGCCAGATACCTACCTACCTGGACCGCGTGGCGCGCGGCGCCCATCAGCCCGGGGCCACCGACTCCGCATAGTCGTACAAAGCTCCCAATATGCCCTCGGCCCGCTCGTCTCCCCGCTCGCTGGCCTGCTCGGCCAAGGCATCGATGCGTTCGAACAGTTGCTCCAGCGTCAAGGCGCCTGCGGCTCCCGCCATCAAACGGGCCGAACAATGGGCCTGCCAACGCTCGGCATCTTCGGCCGACAAAGTCTCGGGGAAGTTGCGCGCTCGGTAGCGAAACACCAGCTCTGACAGGCGGTCATCGTCAAACCCGGTTTGCATCCAGGCTGGGTCGGCCGAGTCCAGGCCGCGCAGGTGGTTCAGCCGGCGCCGGTCGGCCGGACCGATGAAACCGCCATACAGGTCCTGATCGACATCCACCGCTGCGTTGGCCTCGGGCCGCTCGAACACCTCGCGCCACAGGTGACTCAAGTCGGGCAACGCCGCCGCCCGTTCGGCGTGAACCATGGCCTGCTCCAACGACAAACCCCAGCGCTGTGCCAACTCGGGCCGCAAGGTTCGCAAGTTGCCCACCACCATGGGCGACTTGTTCAAATGCACGCTCCTGAGGGGCAGGCGTTCCACCCCCTCGGGCAGGTCTTCTTTACGGGCAAACAGGCGTTGGCGCAGTTCGTCTGCCTTCAGGGAAGCCAGCACGGCCGGATCGTGCGACAGGTCCCACGCCAGCAGTTCATTGCGATTGGTGGGGTGGCTGGCCAGGGGCCACATGACGGCAAGACAGCCCTTTTCTGGGGGCACCATCCCCGTGATGTAGAAAAAAGGCCTCGCCTTCCCCACCTCGGCCGGCAGCCCCAATTCCGCCATCACACGGTCTTTTTTGTGCAATGCGAACGCAAAATCAAACAACTTGGGCTGATGTTGACGGATCAAGCGGGCCACGGCAATGGTGGTGCGCACGTCTGACAACGCATCGTGGGCCGCCGCGTGTTCAATGCCATTGGCCCGCGTCAGGTCTTCGAGCTTGAAGCTGGGGCGCCCATCGGGTTTGCGGGGCCAGGCGATGCCTTCCGGCCGCAACGCGTAAGTCATGCGCACCACATCCAGCAAGTCCCAACGGCCACAGCCGTTCTGCCACTCGCGGGCGTAAGGGTCCATCAGGTTGCGCCAGAACAGGTAGCGGGTGAATTCGTCGTCAAACTTGATGGTGTTGTAGCCGACACCCACCGTACCCGGCAAAGCCAATTCCGCCTCTATGCGCGCCGCAAATTCGTGTTCGGGAACGCCCAGCTCCAGACACTGCTGCGGCGTGATGCCGGTGATCAAACAGCTTTCAGGGTCAGGCAGAAAATCCGGCGCCGGGCGGCAATAAAGCATCACCGGCTCACCCACCTCATTGAGTTCAGCATCGGTGCGGATGGCTGCAAACTGGGCGGGGCGGTCCAAGCGAGGCTTGGCGCCAAAGGTTTCGTAGTCGTGCCAGAGGAAAGTGTGTGTATGCATCGTGTCGAGTGGGGAAACCGCCATGGCTGCGGCATTCTCACACGGAACCGACCACCGTTTCGGATAGAGTTAGGCGCATGCGTTGTCTGCCCCGCCCTCTTGTTCTTGCTCTGTGCCTGGCCTGCACCGGTTGGCTCAGCGCTTGTGGCGATGCGCCGCCCATGGTCAGGCACCTGAGCGATGAAGACCGCCCGCTGACCATGCGCCTGAGTCCCAACCTGGATCAAGTGCTGATGGGCACAGTGCACAACGGCGTTAGCCTCTGGCGCTGGGAAGACAGGCAAATACTGGCCACCTTGAACCACCGCGCAGACCAACCGTCGGACGTGGTGGCCACAGCGTTTTCCGCGGATGGCCGCCATGCGGTCACGGCCGAGCGCCAAACCGTGGTGCACTGGGATCTCGCCAACCAACGGTCGGTGGGCTTTTGGTCCACCGAGGGCCTGGTTCGGGCCGTGGATGTGTCACGCGATGGCCGCCATGTGCTTGTGGGCCTCAGCACCCGGGAAGCCTGGCTGATCGACTCGCGTGCCAACATGGCCCCGGCGGTCATTCCGCATGCCGATGCGGTCGGCGTCGTCCGGCTTGCACCTGACGGCAAACTGGGAGCCACTGGCGCCGACGATGGCATGCTTCGGGTCTGGGACCTGGAAAAGGGCGTGTCGCTGCTGACTTGGAAATTTACATCCCCCCTGGCCACGGTGGTGTTCTCTGACGACCTCTCCTTGGTATTCGCGGCGCCTTTTCATGGCCCCGGTCGGATGTGGCGCCTGTCAGACGGCAAGGTGTTGCACGAGCAATTGGGAGAACGCCGCACCTCCTTGGCCAGCGCTCGTTTTTCAGCCGATGGCAAGCGGCTCGTCACAGGGTCGCCATCGGGCGAAGTGCGGCTGTGGTCGGTGAAAACAGGCCAACAGTTGCAGCGGTGGCAAGTCCCTAAGCCGGAATTGGTGCGTCCATCGGGGATTGGCGTGATGGATGTCGCATTCAGCACTGACAACCAGTCCATCACGGCGGCTTTGTCGAATGGTTCTGTCGTGTCTTGGCCGAAGTGACCTTACAAAAAAGGCCTGTCACCTTGCGATGACAGGCCTGGATGCATTCCGCTGAGGCTAATCTCAGTCGGCTGTGGCCTCCTCGGGTTCAGCAGGCTCCGCCTTGGAAGCACGTTCCTTCTTCAGCAAAGGCTGGATGTCCAGCTTGACTTCGGGCTTGTCTTCCACTGTGGTGTCCATGTCCACCGACAAACGGCCACCTTCGGTCAACCGCCCGAACAGCAGCTCGTCTGCCAGCGCACGGCGGATCGTGTCCTGAATCAATCGCTGCATCGGGCGCGCGCCCATGAGCGGATCGAACCCTTTCTTGGCCAGGTACTTGCGCAGGTCGTCTGTGAAAGTGACCTCCACTTTCTTTTCCGCCAGTTGCTGTTCCAGTTGCAGCAAGAACTTGTCCACCACCCGCAAGATGATCTGCTCGTCCAGCGGCTTGAAGCTGACAATGGCGTCCAGCCGGTTGCGGAACTCGGGTGTGAACAAGCGCTTGATGTCACCCATTTCATCACCCGCCTGGCGCGGATTGGTGAAGCCGATGGTCGCCTTGTTCATGGTTTCGGCACCCGCGTTGGTCGTCATCACGATGATGACGTTGCGGAAGTCGGCCTTGCGCCCGTTGTTGTCGGTCAGGGTGCCGTGGTCCATCACCTGCAGCAGCACGTTGAAGACGTCCGGGTGCGCCTTCTCGATCTCGTCGAGCAGCAGCACCGAATGCGGCTTCTTCGTCACCGCCTCGGTCAGCAGGCCACCCTGGTCGAAGCCGACGTAGCCCGGCGGCGCGCCGATCAGTCGGCTGACGGCATGGCGCTCCATGTACTCCGACATGTCGAAGCGGATCAGGTCGACGCCCAGGATGTAGGCCAGCTGCTTGGCGACCTCGGTCTTGCCGACGCCGGTCGGGCCGCTGAACAGGAAGCTGCCGATCGGCTTGTCGGGCTTGCCCAGGCCCGAGCGCGCCATCTTGATCGCCGCGGCCAGGGCGTCGATCGCCGGGTCC
>CAZGDZ010000122.1:3632-6684 GCA_964524855.1 uncultured Macromonas sp. | reverse complement strand
AGTTCAAACAGGGTCTTGCCAGTGGCATTGGTGGTGCCCGCAAAATCAAGCGCAATGCGGGCAGGCGTCTGAACCGCAAAGCCCACCGGCATTTGCGTCAAGGGCTGACTGGTTTCAATCCGAATGATTTCGGTCCCGCCCTGCGTGGCAGCGGTGACCGACTGGATGGCCAGTTGAGCATGGGCCAAGCCTGCCAGGAACAAGGAGGACACCACGAAGGTCAGTTGATGAAAGCGTGACATGGTGGTTGCCTGCCGTTTGCCGGTGTTGTGGTGATGGTTCATTTGCCGCTTCCCTCTTGCAGTTCCAAGGATGTGGAGCGCTCGACCCATTCGCCCGCTGCATCCTGAACGATTTCTCTCAACACGATCTGGGTCTCGGTGATGCCGGTGATACGGCCAAAATTTTGCCCCAGGTAATTGCCTCGGCGCACCTGATACAACAGGTTGTTCGCTCGGACCAATGCAACCTTTTGCCCTTGTCGATCAAGCAAACCCACCATCACCATGGTGTCCAAAGGCAAAGCCTCCAGGGGTTCCTTGCGTCGGTTTTGCTCTGCCGCCAAGAGTGCAGACGACGCGCCCGAGGCACCCTCTTCTTTCAAGGAACGACTCAGTTTGTCGTCAGAGAAAGGAGATAGATCGCCTGTCTGCGTGAATACCTGAGGCACGTACGGCTTGGGCTCAGACACCGGGTCCACCCGAGGCTTGACGGTGCTGCGCTGATCCGCCATCCACTGCGTGAGATCTTGGCCTGGACCGCCATCACAAGCGGCCAGCAACATCACAGCGGACAACGCAGCCAAAACGTGAGAGGTGAAGCGTTGGCTCATTTTTTGTTGTCCCCCTTCTGCTTCTGCTGAGCGAGCACCTCTTCTGGATCGAGGTAGCGGAAGGTTTTGGCAGTGGCGTCCATCGTCAACACACCAGCTCGGCCTGCAACGGGTGCCAATGTCATGTTGTTCAGCGTCACGATGCGGGAGAGGTGAGCCACGTCAGACACAAACAAACCGATATCAGAGTAACTGCCGGAAACGCGCACGGCAATCGGCAACTCGGCGTAATAGTCCTGAATGGTTTCCT
This sequence comes from uncultured Macromonas sp., assembly GCA_964524855.1. Lineage (GTDB taxonomy): Bacteria > Pseudomonadota > Gammaproteobacteria > Burkholderiales > Burkholderiaceae_C > CAZGDZ01. The sequence goes on along the minus strand of CAZGDZ010000122.1, from coordinate 5,602 downwards.
GCCCAGGCCGGAACAGCTCAAACTGCAGGCTGCGACCCAGTCCAGCTTGGTTGATATCGGACAGCAACGCGTCCATTTCAGCCTTGCTGGGCAGTTGCTTTTCCAATTGCGCCACGTATTGACGCACCTGCTCCAACTGAGCCTTCAGTGTGTCGAAGTTGATGGTTTGCGCCAACTTCCGTGTGTACTCGGTGCGCAATTCAACCTCACGGTTGCGCTCTGCCTCTAGCTTGGTACCCATGTCGCTGAGCCACACATACCACAGCGCCACCACCACGACCGCACCGATCACGACCAGCAGCAGGTAGCGCGGGATGGAGGGCCACAAGGACGGATCGTTGGGGTCCAGGCCGGTGAATTGGGTCCGCAGCTTTTGCTGCAGCGCGGCAAAATCAAACGAAGATTTTTTAGGGGTCTTGGCCATAGGGAATCGACGTTAACGCCGCCTCAAACTTTACCCGCCGGTGCCGGCTCACCCGCCGCCGCAGGTGCAGCATCGGGCCCCTTGGTCAGGGTGGCACGCATCGAGAAGTTGAACACCCGGCGCTGTCCGCGCTGGCCCAAGTTGGCGGTGGTCGCCGTGATTTCGATCAATTGAGGGCGGGTCAACCAGCCGCTGTGGTTGCCCAAATTGCGCAACAACTCCGAAACCCGCTCCTGCGACTGCGCAACGCCCTCAATGGCGATGGTCATGTTTTCTTGGCGCAAGGTGCGCAGGTACACCCCGTCAGGCAGTTGGGCCACCATTTCATTGAGCAGGTGCACCGGCAAATTGCGATCCGCTTGCAGGTTTTCGACCGAAGATTGGCGCGCCTTCAGGCCATTCAGTTCTTGCTGAAGTGTCGCGATTTCCTTGATCTGAACATCCAACTTCGCGATTTCGGCCTGCAAGTAACCGTTGCGCTGCTGCTGCTCCGAAATTTGCGCTTCGTATACACCGTACACCGCCGCCGACACGGCCAAACCCGCCACGACAGCCATGCCCAAGTGGACGAAAAACAGCTCGCGCCGCTTTTTGCGCGCTGCCTCACGGTGGGGCAGTAGGTTGATGGTGATCATTGGCTGAACCTCCGCAACGCCAAACCTGTAGCGACGAGGTAAGAGGTGGACTCCAACGCAAGGCGGTTCGCCGGGATGCCCGGCGCCACGGCCATCCCGTCAAACGGATTGAGCACTTTACAGGGGAAGGACGTTTGGGCAGTCACCGCCTGGGCCAAACCGGGCAGTGCAGCACACCCACCAGACAGCAAAATCTGATCGACCTTGTTGTGTGGCGTGCTGGTGAAGAAAAATTGCAGGGCTCGCCCGAGTTCTTGACCCAAACCTTCCATGAAGGGGGCCAATACCGCCTCTCGGTAGTCGGCCGGCAGGCCAGATCCGGATTTTTTCTTGGCTTCCGCGTCTTCGAAGGAAATGCCGTACTGGCGCGCAATCTGGTTGGTGAGCTGGATGCCACCAAACGCCTGATCGCGTTCGTAGATCATTTCGTCGTTCCGAATGACCTGCAGGCTGGTGGTTTGAGAGCCGACCTCGAAAAGCGCCATCAGGAGGTTGCGCCCTTTGTTGGGCAGTGACTCGGTGAGACGAGAAGCGGCCAGACGGGAAGCATAGGACTCCACGTCCAGCACCACTGGCGTCAAGCCTGCCGCTTCGGCCAGGCCTTGGCGATCCGACACTTTTTCCTTGCGCGACGCGGCCAACAGCACCTCAACATAGTCAGGCACGTTGGCGGAGGGCCCCACGACACAGAAATCGAGCGCGACTTCGGACAGCGGAAAGGGAATGTACTGGGTGGCTTCGGACTCGACCTGCACTTCCATTTCGGCGTCGGTCAAGCCGGCGGGCAGGTTGATTTTTTTGGTGATGACCGCAGAGCCAGGCAAAGCGAGCGCCGCATGGCGGGTCTTGCTGCCAGACTTGCGCACCAAACGGCGCAAGGCCTCGGCGACTTCATCGAATTTTTCGATGTT
>CAZGDZ010000122.1:0-3622 GCA_964524855.1 uncultured Macromonas sp. | reverse complement strand
CTCAAGGGGCTCAATAGCGCAGTGCTGCACCAGCATGCCCCCGTCCCGTCCACGCCCCAACTCAACCAGCTTGACCGTGGTGGAGCTGACATCAATACCGAGAAGTGGCGCTGGCTCCCGGCTGAACAAAGACCCCAGTGAGATCAATTCCATCCCCAAAAAATGTGTGTTAGTACCACGTGGCTTAAAACCTTGTGGTTTCAATACTATCAGCAAGCCCGTGGTTCACCCAAACTTCCTGCACCGCAAAGACCGGTGGGGCGTTGTCAAAAACACACGATGCCCGTCTCCCTCATGGTGTGAGTATGCGCCAATTTCTGCCCTCGTTTACAAACTTTCACACCGAAAGTCCCAAGAATTGGCCGCGTGCAGCCCTGGTTTTTATAATTCAGGGTCATCCTCAAGGCCCGCATGTCTGAAAAATCAACGCCTTCGCGCAACTCCGCAACCCCGCCGAAAGGCTTTTCACCCGCCAAAGGCATTGGCCTCGGTCGCCTGATGGCGTGGCTGGTGGGTTTGGGCGCGGCCATGGGCACCGCACTGGCGATCGTGATCGGGGTAGGGCTGGCCATGGCCTACCCCAATCTGCCGGACGTGACCGAGCTGGCCGACTACCGCCCCAAGCTGCCATTGCGGATTTACGCCACGGGGGGCGAGCTGATTGGCGAGTTTGGCGAAGAGCGCCGCAACCTGCTGCCGTTCGAAGACATTCCGGCCGTGATGGTGAACGCGGTGCTGGCCATTGAGGACGCCCGCTTTTTTGAACACAGTGGCGTGGACTACCGAGGCATGCTGCGTGCCGGGCTGGCGAACTTGGGCGAGGCTAAGAGCCAGGGTGCCTCGACGATCACGATGCAGGTGGCGCGCAACGTGTACCTGTCGAGCGAGAAAAGCTATCTCCGCAAAATTTACGAGGTGCTGCTGACCTTCAAGCTGGAGCATTTGCTGACCAAGGAGCAGATCCTTGAGATCTACATGAACCAGATCTTCCTGGGACACCGCGCTTATGGCTTCGCCGCTGCGTCGCAAACCTACTTCGGCAAGCCTTTGAAGGATGTTTCCGTGGCTGAAGCGGCCATGTTGGCGGGTTTGCCCAAGGCCCCTTCGGCGTACAACCCCATCAGCAACCCCAAGCGGGCACGCTCGCGTCAACTCCACATCATCGACAGGATGCTGGAGAACGGCTTTATCACCGCCGAACAGGCCAAAGCCGCCAAAGACGAACCCTTGCGCTTGCGTCAGGTGCGCACGGAAGACTTCATTCACGCCGACTACCTGAGCGAGATGGTGCGCCAAGCCGTGTTTGAACAATACGGCGAGGACACCTACACCCGCGGCCTGCAGGTTCACACCTCGGTGGACGCCAACGCACAGCGGCTGGCACATCGGGTGGTGCGCCAGGGCGTGCTGGACTTTGAGCGCCGCCAGTTCTACCGTGGGCCAGAACGCTTCATCGACCTCCCCACCGATGCGGCACAACGCGAGGAAGCGATCGATCAAGCGATCGCGGCGCTGCCCGACAACGGCGAACTGCAAACCGCTGTGGTGCTGGAAGCCTCCGCCCGCAAGGTGGTGGTGGTGCGCGGCGACGACACCCCGCTGGAAATCACGGGCACGGGCCTGGACCCGGTACGCTCGGGCCTGGCGGACAACGCACCGCCTCACCTGAAGCTAAGACCGGGTGCGGTCGTGCGCGTCGTCAAAGGCAGCGGAGGCTGGTATATCACCCAGACGCCCGAGGTGGAAACCGCTTTTGTCGCGCTCGACCCGCGCACAGGCGAAATCCGCGCGTTGGTCGGCGGGTTCGACTTCAACCGCAATAAGTTCAATCGGGTGACTCAATCGCAGCGCCAGCCAGGATCAAGCTTCAAGCCGGTGATCTATTCTGCGGCACTGGAAAAGGGCATTACCCCAGCCACGGTGGTGAACGATGCGCCGCTGTTTTTCAGCGCCACCGTGACGGGCGGCAAAGCCTGGGAGCCCAAAAACTACGACGGCAAGTTTGATGGTCCAATGACCGTGCGTACCGCACTGGCCAAGTCCAAGAACATGGTGTCGATCAACATCCTGAAAGCGGTTGGCACGACCAGCGCCCAGGAATGGGCCACCCGGTTTGGTTTCGAAGCCGCCAAACACCCCCCTTACCTGACCATGGCCCTGGGCGCGGGCACGGTCACCCCGCTGCAAATGGCCAGCGCCTACGGCGTGTTCGCCAACGGGGGCTACTACGTGCCGCCGTTGTTGATCACCCGCATCACCGACCACAAAGGCAAAGTGCTGCTGGACAGTCCGCCTCATCTCCCCGATGAGTCGCAGCGCGCAATCCCCGAGCGCAACGCGTTCATCATGAGCCAGTTGCTGCAAGAAATCACCCGCTCGGGCACCGCAGCGCGCGCGCAGGCCACGCTGAAACGCCCCGACGTGTATGGCAAAACCGGCACCACCAACGACTCGGTCGATGCCTGGTTCGTGGGCTACCACCCCACCCTGTCGGCTGCCGTGTGGATGGGCTACGACACGCCGCGCAATTTGGGCCGCCAAGCAACTGGCGGCGCCTTGAGCTTGCCGGTGTGGGTGCAGTTCATGGCCGAGGCCTTGCGCAACGTGCCGGTGCAAGAGCCGCCCGTGCCTGCCGGTGTGGTGTACACCCAGGGCGAGTGGTTCTACGAGGAATACCAGCCCGGCTCGGGCGTCGCCAGTCTGGGCATGGCCGAATCGGGCGAGGCAGGCTCTGCCGAAGTGGGCACGCCGGCCCCGGAAACGCAGGAAAAGCGCAACATCCTCGACCTGTTCAGGAACTGAACACCAATGGCTGGCCGGACTGCGCCGAGGCCTCGCGGCTGAGGTGGGCGAAGAACTCGCCGGCGCCCTTGGTGTCCATCCAGCACTGGCCGTCGTACTTGTAGTGGTAGCCGCCAGAACGCGCAGCCATCCAGATTTCGTGCAACGGCTTCTGGAGGTTGATGACGATCTGGCTGCGGTTGGCAAACACCAAGGTGATCATGCCGCCCACGCGCTGGTTGTCGATGTCGGCATCGGTTTCGTCGTTGATGCGGTCGCACGCGGTTTCCACCGCTGTCAAAGCCGCTTCGGCGCGGTCCATGTATTCCAGGTCGGTCATTACAATTCCTCGATGTCCAAAACTGTCCAAATTTTAGGTGCGGCGCTGATGACCCTGATGCTCTCAGGTTGCGGGCAAAAAGGCCCTTTGTACATGCCGGCCGCTGCCACCGCCCACGTTTCTGCCGCCGCTGCGGCACGCTGAGTTGCTCACCCCCATGAACACCCCCTCCTCCACCCTGCCCGGGCACCCCCATTTTGCCCACCGCGATGGCCAGTTGATGGCCGAATCGGTCGCCGTTGCCGACCTGGCCCGGGAGCATGGCACACCTTTGTTCGTGTATTCCCGTGCCGCCATGCTGGAAGCACTGGCCGCCTATCAGCGGGGCTTTGCGGGGCGCCGCGCGCTGATCTGCTACGCCATGAAGGCCAACTCGTCGCTGGCCATCCTGCAGACGTTCGTGCAAGCCGGCTGTGGCCTGGACATCGTCTCGGGCGGTGAGCTGGAGCGCGCGCTGCGGGCCGGTGTGGCACCGCAAAAGATCATTTTTTCGGGCGTAGG
>CAZGDZ010000121.1:0-6701 GCA_964524855.1 uncultured Macromonas sp. | reverse complement strand
GATGCCCGCCATGCGCCGTGCGGGGGCGCTGCGGTTCTGGATTTCCCGCCTGTGGGACTGGTACCTGCCACGCGAGGCCAGCATGCTCAAGCCCCACGACCCGACCCACTTTGAACGGGTGTTGCGCGCCCGACTGGCCGAACTATGAGGCTCAACCACGTCCCAGCCCGAATGGGCATCCAGTGGGTGAAACTGGGCATACGCACATTTTTCAAGCAGCCGCTGGCGCTGGCCGGCCTGTTTTTCATGTTCATGCTGCTGGTGTCGTTGCTGGCGCTGGTGCCATTGCTGGGCCAGGCGTTGGCTTTGGCACTGCTGCCGGCGGCTACCCTGGGCCTGATGGCCGCCACCCGCGAGGCCGACAAAGGCCAGTTCCCCATGCCCACCGTGCTGGCCAGCGCATTCCGGGCGGGGCAGGAACGTTTGCGGGCCATGCTGGTGCTGGGCGGGTTGTATGCAGTGGGCTCGTTCGTGGTGATGGGCGTGACCGCCTTGCTGGTGGGCGACCCGATGGCCGGGGCGGCAACCGGCACTGCCACTTCTGGCGAAGCCGGCGACCTGACCGAAGAGCTGCTGCGTCAACCCGCACTCATGCAATCGATGCTGATCAGCATGCTGCTGTACGTACCCCTGGGCCTGCTGTTCTGGCACGCCCCTGCCCTGGTGCACTGGCACGGCATTTCGCCCATGAAAAGCCTGTTCTTCAGCGCCATGGCCTGTTGGACCAACAAGGCGGCACTGCTGGTGTACTTCTTGGCCTGGACCGGCGTGTTCATGGCCGTGTCGCTGGTGGTGGTGATGCTGGCATCCACCCTGGGTGGGCCGCAAGTGCTGGCCGTGATTGTGTTCCCGGTGGCCATGCTGATGAGCGCGATGTTTTTCACCTCGCTGTACTTCACCTTCCGCGACAGCTTCGTGACCGACGACGGGCAAGCCCCGGCCTGATACCGCCCGCATTGTCACAGTGATTTCACACTTGAACCGCATGCTACGCGCTGCTGTTCAACTACCTGTGAGTCATCACTGTGAATCAAGACCTGCGTCCTGGCGTCGTTTTCAACGAAGAAGATTCCAACACCACCAACAACCCTGCATTTGAGCAAGTGCTTGAAGCGCGCCTGAGCCGCCGCAGTCTGCTGCGCGGCGGCGCCAGTGTGGCAGGTGCCACCGCCTTGGGCGCTACCGCCCTGACCGGCTGTGCCACTGGCGCCCCGGCCAATGCGGTGAACACGCTGGGCTTCAAGGCCGTGGCCAAGCACATCAACGACGTGGTGACCGTGCCCGAAGGCTACACCGCCCAGGTGTTGTACGGCCTGGGCGACCCGCTGAGCGCCAACACCCCCGCCTTCAAGAACGACGGCACCGACAACGAGTGGGGCAGCCGCGCTGGTGACCACCACGACGGCATTGAGTGGTTCAGCCTGGACGCCAGCGGCAAGCCGTCCAACACCTTCAATTCGCGCGGCCTGCTGGCCATGAACCACGAGGCCACCACCGATGAGAAGCTGACTTCCTTCTTCATCCACGCCGACGGCGGCAAGGCCAGCCTGCCCCGCCCGGCCAGTGAAGTGGACAAGGAATTGATGATCCACGGCCTGTCGGTGGTGGAAGTGCAGTCGGACGGCAAGCGCTGGAACTACAAGACCAGCTCGCCGTTCAACCGCCGCGTCACCACCATGACCGAGGCCATCATCTCCGGCCCGGCCCGTGGCAGCGAGCACCTGGTGACCAAGCACAGCGCCGACGGCACCCGCACCCGCGGCACGCTGAACAACTGTGGCACCGGCAAAACGCCCTGGGGCACCTTTGTGTCGGGCGAAGAAAACTGGTTTGGCTACTTCTTCCGCGACGCGCAAGACGATGACCGCCGCAAGAAGGACAAGCATGTTCAGGCCCTGAACCGCTACGGCCGCCGCGCAGGTGCCGCCAGCCGCCACGGCTGGGAAAGCGGTGGCAGCGATGACCGCTTTGTGCGCTGGAACAACGGCGCCATTGGCGCCAGCGCCAAGGACGACTACCGCAACGAAATGAACACCTTCGGCTACGTGGTGGAACTGGACCCCTACAACCCGAAGGAAGCCCTGCGCAAGCGCACCGCCCTGGGCCGCATGGGCCACGAAAACGTGACCTTTGCCAAGCCAGTGGCGGGCCAGCCGGTGGTGGCCTACATGGGCGACGACGCCCGTGGCGAGTACATCTACAAATTCGTGTCGGACGCCAAGTGGGACCCGGCCGATGCCAACGCCGCCAACCGCATTGCGGCCGGTGACAAGTACCTGGACAAAGGCAAGCTGTTCGCCGCCCGCTTCAAGGACGACGGCAACGGAGAATGGCTGGAACTGTCGGTGGACAACCCGGTGATTGCCAACAGCTCGTACTTCGAGTTCAAGGACAACGCGGACGTGGCCATCTTCACCCGTCTGGCGGCCGACGCCGTGAGCGCCACCAAGATGGACCGCCCGGAATGGGGTGGCGTGAACCCCCGCAATGGCGAGGTGTACTTCACCCTGACCAACAACAGCAACCGCACCACCGCCACCGCCGATGCGGCGAACCCCCGCGTGTACACCGACATGAAGGGCAGCCGCGAGCAAAAAGGCAACGTGCATGGCCACATCGTGCGCTTCATCGAGCCGAACCCCACCGCCACCAACTTCAAGTGGGACATTTACCTGTTCGCCTCTGAAGCCGATGCCGACAAGGCCCGCGTCAACCTGTCGGGCCTGACGGACGACAACGACCTGTCGTCGCCCGACGGCTTGGTGTTCAGCCCAGCCACCGGCATTTGCTGGATCCAGACCGACGACGGCGCTTACACCGACAAAACCAACTGCATGTTGCTGGCCGCTCTGCCGGGCCAGGTGGGCGATGGCAGCACCAAAACCCTGCAATACGGGGACAAGACGGTGACCACCTATGCCGGCAAGGCCCAGACGCCAGCCACGCTGAAGCGCTTTCTGGTGGGCCCGCGCGGCGCCGAAATCACCGGCATCTGCGAAACGCCCGATGGCCGCGCGATTTTCGTGAACATCCAGCACCCGGGTGAAAACACCAAGATGGCTGACGTGAACGACCCGGCCAAGTTCGAAAGCCAGTGGCCCACGAACGCAGGCTACGGCCCAGGCAAGCGCCCGCGCTCGGCCACCATCGTCATCACCAAGAACGACGGCGGCGTGGTCGGCACCTGAGCCGGGATCGCGCCCCTCACCTGTCGGGAAAGAGCGCGGGGCCGCCCGCGCATTGACACCGCCAGCGCCCCCGGCACTGGCGGTTTTTTTGCGCGCCACAACGGCCAGTGGAGATGTTAGGATGGTGTGGTCCACAGGGTTTGAGGCATGCAATTCCACGTTCCCACGCTGTTCGCGGTGATCATTGCGGTAAGTGCGGTGTATGCACTCGTCATTGCATTCATTGCACGGCAACAGCACCAAGGCATGCTGGTCTGGGCCGCCGCCCTGGGGTTGCAGACGGTGGCCTACATTCTGTTTGCGCTGCGCGGAGTGGTGCCTGAGGCGGTGTCGGTGCTGGCGGGCAATGCGGCGTTGTCGTCGTCCCTCGCGCTGTACAGCCATGGTGTGCAGGCCTTCCGCGAACAGCATTGGCACCGAGCGTGGATCTGGGCGCCGGTGGTCATCGTGGTGGCGGTGCTGACGTTCTGGCTGGACGACTTCAAAACCCGCGTCGTGATCGCGTCGGGCATCTACGGCGTGCAATGCCTGTTGGTGATTGCGGCCATGAGCTACCACCGCGTGGCCTCGATGCAGCGCGGCGAACGGCTGATCGTGTGGGGTGCTGGCGCGATTGCCGCCATCATGCTGTACCGGGTGTGGGCGGTGGGCTCCGGCGAAATCGTGGTGCTGTTCTTGGCCGACGGCGGCTGGCTGCAAGGCGTCACCTTTCTCACCATGGTCACGTCCACCGCCCTGCTGGCGCTGGGTCTGGTGATCATGTACCAAGAGCGCGCCGAAGCCACCCTGCAAGCCAGCGAGCAAAACCAGGCGTTCCGCAACCGGGTGCTGGAGATGCTGGCCCAAGGCTTGCCCTTGAAAGACATCCTGAACGCGATGGTGCGCGGGGTGGAAGCGATGCACCCCAAAATGATTTGCAGCGTGGTGTTGCTGGACCGCCAGGGCAAGCACCTGCATGTGGGGGCAGCGCCCAGTCTGCCTGGGTTCTTCAACGCAGCGGTCGAGGGGCTGCCGATCGGGCTCGGTCACGGCTCTTGCGGCACGGCCGCCTTCACCCGCCAGCGCGTGGTGGTGGACGACATCAACACCCACCCCTACTGGGCGCCGTACGTGGAAATCACCCGCAAGGCGGGGCTGGGGTCCTGCTGGTCACAGCCCATATTCTCGACCGACCAACGGGTGCTGGGCACTTTTGCCATCTACCACACCGAGCCGCATACACCCAACACGCAAGACATTGCGTTGATTGAAGAACTGTCGGTGCTGGCAGGCATTGCGATTGAGCGCAGCACTGCCGCCAGCCAGTTGCTGGAAAGCGAGCGTCACTACCGTTTGCTGATTGAAACCGCCAACGATGGCATTGCGGTGTTCCAGGATGGTCTGTTGCGGTTTGGCAACCCAAAGTTGTTCGACATGGTGGGCTACCCGCCCGAAGCCCTGGTGGACCGACCATTTGACACCCTGGTCCACGAAGAAGACCGAGCGCGCGCGCTGGAACAGCACCGAATCCGGATGAACGGTGGGGAAGTGCCCCCACAGCAGACCGTGCGTGTGCTGACCGGGCACAAAGGGGTGCGCTGGTTTGAAGTCAGCGGTGCCCGCTTTGAATGGCAAGGCCAACCCGCCACGCTGAGTTTCATGACCGACGTGACCGAACGCCGGGAGCTGGAAACCCGAATCCAGCAACAGGCCTTCCACGACAGCCTGACCGAACTGCCCAACCGCCGACTGCTGATGAACAACCTGAACCTGGCCATGGCCGGGCACCGGCGCACCAAGTTGATGGGGGCCCTGATGTTTTTGGACCTGGACAACTTCAAGCCGCTGAACGACACCTATGGACACCGAGTGGGCGACCTGCTGTTGCTGGAAGTGGCCCGTCGGCTGAAGAGCCACGTGCGCGAAGCCGACACCGTGGCCCGGTTTGGCGGTGACGAGTTTGTGGTGCTGCTGAGCGACCTGCAGACCGACCCGCAAGCCTCCACCGAGCAGGCGATGGCGGTGGCGCAAAAGCTGCGGCTCGCCCTGAGCGAACCCTATGTGTTGAACGCCGCCCCCGACCACACCCCGCCACGCATGGTGGAACACCGCTGCACTGCCAGCATTGGGGTGGTGTTGTTCGACGGCGGCCGAGACGAAGCCGACGACTTGCTCAAACGCGCCGACATGGCGATGTACCAGGCCAAACAAGCCGGGCGCAACACGGTGCACCTGGCCGATCTGGCGACCGGCGTTACACCACCGGCGTGAGTTTGGCCACGCTCAGGGCCAGCCACTTGCTGCCGTGGCGGCTAAAGTTCACCTGGGCGCGGGCGTCGTCCCCCTGCCCTTCCACCGCCACCACCCGGCCTTCGCCAAATTTGTTGTGGAACACCTGTATGCCCGCGCGGATGCCGTGTGCCGGTGCCGCCTTAGGCGTGGGCACCACGCCGCCGCCGGTGAAAGGCGCATCGCGCCCCGCCTGCCCCAGGGCACTGCGGCCCCAAGCGGGCTGAGAGGACCATGCGGCAGCCACTGGGTTGGCCCCTGCAGGCGGTGTGAGCCACTTGAGGCAGTGTTCGGGCAGTTCATCGAAAAACCGGCTGCGGATGTTGTAGCGCGTCTGGCCGTGCAACATGCGCGTCTGGGCATGGCACAGGTACAACCGCTTGCGGGCGCGGGTGATGGCCACGTACATCAAGCGGCGCTCTTCTTCCAGCCCGTCCATCGAGTTGAGGCTGTTTTCGTGCGGGAACAAGCCCTCCTCCAGCCCAGCGATGAACACCGCGTCGAACTCCAGCCCCTTGGCGGCGTGAACGGTCATCAACTGCACCGCGTCCTGGCCGGCTTGCGCCTGGTTGTCGCCCGACTCCAGCGCCGCATGGGTGAGAAACGCCACCAGCGGGCTCAGCGTTTCGCCGGTGTCGGCGGCAAGCTCTGGCGCGGTTTCGTCCATCGGCAGGGCCACCGCGTCGCGGCCAAAGCCTTCTTGCATTACAAAGCTTTCGGCCGCGTTCACCAGTTCCTGCAAGTTTTCTACACGGTCGGCGCCGTCGCGGTCGGCCCGGTAGTGCTCCAGCAGACCGCTGTGCTGCAGCACCAGCTCGATGATCTGGCGCAACGTCACACCTTCGGTGCCTTCACGCATCACATCGACCTTGGCCACAAAAGCCTGCAGATTGGCGCCGGCCTTGCCGCTGAGGGTGCTGATCGCGTCGTGCAGCGAACAGCCCGCCTGGCGCGCAGCATCCTGCAACTGCTCCAGCGTGCGGGCACCTATGCCGCGAGGCGGGAAATTGACCACCCGCAAAAAACTGGTGTCGTCGTGCGGGTTGTCCAGCAAGCGCAAGTAGGCCAGCGCGTGCTTGATTTCGGCACGCTCGAAAAAGCGCAGGCCACCGTACACCCGGTTGGGCATGCCGGCATTGAACAGCGCGCTTTCAATCACCCGGCTCTGGGCGTTGCTGCGGTAGAGCACCGCGATTTCCTGGCGTCCGAAGCCGTCGTTCTTCACCAACTGCTTCATCTCGTCCA
>CAZGDZ010000120.1:0-6704 GCA_964524855.1 uncultured Macromonas sp. | reverse complement strand
GGCAAAACCACCACCATCGGCAAACTGACCTGGCACCTGTCGCAAGCCCGCGCCACGGTACTGTTGGCAGCGGCGGACACCTTTCGGGCCGCCGCGCGAGAGCAGCTAGGCGTATGGGCCGACCGCAACACGGTCGAAATCGTCAGCCAGGACGGGGGTGACCCGGCCGCCGTCAGCTACGACGCGGTCAGCGCGGGCAAAGCGCGGGGCAAAGATGTGGTCATCGTTGACACAGCAGGCCGCCTGCCCACCCAACTGCACTTGATGGAAGAACTCAAGAAAATCAAGCGGGTGGTGCAGAAGGCAGACGCGTCCGCCCCCCATGAAGTGCTGCTGGTGATTGATGGCAACACCGGGCAGAACGCGCTGGCCCAAGTCAAAGCCTTTGACCTGGCGCTGGGTCTGACTGGCTTGGTCGTCACCAAGCTCGATGGCACCGCCAAAGGGGGCGTGCTGGCGGCCATCGCCATGTGGGCACGCGACCAAAAACGCCAGGTGCCGGTGTACTTCATCGGTGTGGGCGAGCAGTTGGAAGACCTGCAAACCTTCAACGCTCAGGAATTTGCCGAGGCATTGCTGGCTTGACCGCCCCACCCACTCAGCAATCGAAACGCCCGCGCACACGACTGGGATTAACCCTGTAAGCTGACTGACTGGATGACGGCTAAACTCGGGTCAATTCCGTATATCAGCAACCACTGATTTTCAAGTTTTCCAGGAGACACTCACCATGAAACGAACCTTTCAGGTCTTGACCGCATGCGTGCTTGGCGCATCGGCCCTGGCAGCCCAGGCTCAGGTCGCCCAAGTGAAGGTGTGGGCGGCTGCCTGCGCCAACTGCCACGGCACCGACGGTCGCGCGCAGCCGGGCATGGAGTCCCTGGCCGGCAAGGACAAAGACGAACTGGCGCAAAAAATGCTCGACTTCAAGAGCGGGCGCAAGCCCGCGACGATCATGCACCAGATCGCCAAAGGTTACTCGGACGAGCAAATCCGCGACATCACCGCCTACTTCGCGGCCCAGAAAAAATAAGGAGCACTACCATGCAACGCCGTCAGTTTGTACAAACGCTCGCAGCGGGCTCTGCGCTGGGTTCTCTGGGTATGGTCGCCGGTTGTGCCAGCACCGGCGGGGGCAGCGGCCCCCACGTCGTGGTGGTGGGCGGAGGCTACGGTGGCGCCACGGCCGCCAAATACACCCGCCTGTTCTCGGAAGGCAAGGTTCGTGTCACTTTGATCGAGCCCAACCCCGCGTTCATCTCCTGCCCTATTTCCAACCTGGTGATCCAGGGCAGCAAAACCATTGCGGACGTGACCACGCCCTATGACGGGCTGGAGAAGAAGCACGGTGTGAAGATCGTGCGTGACATGGTCGCCAGCATCGACCCGGACAAACGCATGGTCAAACTGGCCAGCGGTGGCGAGTTGGCGTACGACCGCCTGATCGTGTCACCTGGCATTGACTTCATGTGGAACACGCTGCCCGGCATGGCGTCGGCCGAAGCCAAGGCCAAGGTGCTGCACGCCTGGAAGGCCGGCGAACAAACCGTCGCCCTGCGCAAGCAGCTCGAAGCCATGCCCGATGGCGGTGTGTACGCCCTGTCCATCCCGCTGGCACCGTACCGCTGCCCGCCTGGCCCCTACGAGCGTGCCTGCATGGTAGCCAACTATTTCAAGAATGCCAAGCCCAAGAGCAAGGTGGTCATCTTCGACGCGAACGACGACATCCAGTCTAAAAAGGGCTTGTTCTTGAAAGCCTGGGACGAGCACTACAAGGGCATGATCGAGTACCGCCCCAAACACAACGTGGTGGACGTGGATGCCGCCACCAACACCTTGAAATTCGAGTTCAACGACGACTTCAAGGCGGCTGTGGCCAACGTGGTGCCTGCCATGCGCGCCGGCGACATCGCGGTGAAAACCGGCCTGGCCACCGCCAACGCCCGTTGGTGCGAGGTCGATTTCCTGACCTTTGAATCGAAGGCCGCCAAGAATATCCACGTGCTGGGCGACGCGATCCAGATCGCTCCGGCCATGCCCAAGTCCGGGCACATGGCCAACCAGCACGGCAAAACCTGCGCGGCAGCGGTGGTGTCGCTGCTGATGGGCAAGGAGCCGCCCCAACTGCCGACCTACGCCAACACCTGCTACAGCTTCGTGACAGACGAAGACGTGGTGCACGTGGCCAGCGTCCACCGCTACGACGCCGAGAAGAAAACCATGCTGACAGTACCGGGTTCCGGCGGCGTGTCGTCTGCCGCCAGTGAGCTGGAAGGCCGCTACGCGCTGGCCTGGGCCCGCAACATCTGGGCAGACAGCTTGGCGTGACGGCGACTCAAGCCCCGGTGGTCCGGGGCTTTTTTTGACGCACAAATATCAGTGAGAGGTTATGCAATGAGGTCGCTTTTGCATCTGACGGGAGCCGTGGTCAGCGTTTGGGCCGTCGCCCTGCTGGCGGGCCCTGCCTACGCCCAGGCCGATGAAGCCCGCGCCAAAAAAATCGCGGGTGGCTCCTGCTTCCTGTGCCACGGCGCGCAGGGCGAATCGACCAGCGAAGTGTTCCCCCGCCTGGCCGGACAGAACCCCGAATACGTGGCGAAACAGTTAGCCGCCTTCAAGTCGGGGCAACGCAAAAGCACCGCCATGGCCGACATGGTGGCCAAGTTGACACCGGACGAGATGATGGCGCTGGGCCTTTACTACGCCCAAATGCGCTTGCCGACCGAGGAAGCGAAAGACCCGCAACTGGCCCAAGTGGGCCGCTATGTGTATCACAACGGCAACAAATTCAGTGGCGTGCCGGCCTGCGTCAGTTGCCATGGCGGCTCGGGTGAAGGTGCCGCCCACCTGCCGCGTTTGGCGACGCAATTCTCGGGCTACCTGTACACCCAGCTCAAGCAGTTCAACAAACGCGAGCGCACCACCGACAACGCGGTGATGCACGCCATCACCGAAAAGATGACCGAGTTGGAAATGGCAGCGGTGTCGGAATACCTCAGCAGCAAGTGACCGAGGAGTGAGGGTTGCAACGCCCCGCGTCACCCTGTGGTGCGGGGCGTTTTTTTCAATGGTCGGCGTGCAGTTTTTCGTGGATGCGCTTGGTCGTGCGCCACACCGCCCACAGCACCACAGGCACCAAAGCACCCGCCGCCATTTCGGGGTGAATCGGCACACCCGCCGACTTCATAGCCTTCGCGCCGTACAGCGCCAAGCTGATGACGTAATACGAAATGGCCGCGATGGACAGACCTTCCACCGTGGATTGCAGGCGCAACTGGAGTTCTTGACCGCGGGTGAGCTTTTCCAGCAACTGCTGGTTTTGCACTTCGGTGGCAATGTCCACTCGGGTGCGCAGCAGAGCACTGGTGCGGGCGACCCGTTCTGACAAGGAGCTCAAGCGCTTGGCGGTGGACGCTACGGTGGCCATGGCTGGCGACAGGCGCCGCCGCATGAACTCACCGATCGTCTGTGTGCCGGGAATGGGCTGTTCGCGCAACTCGCTGATGCGCTGAGCCACCAATTCTTCGTACGCCCGGGTGGCCGAAAACCGGTACACGTGCTGCGCCATGCCCTTTTCCACTCGGGCGGCCAGGGCAACCAGGGTGTCCAACATGGCTTGGTCAGACGACGATTTGCGCTCCAAATCGGCCGTGATGTCGGCCAATTGGCGCTCCGCCTGGGCCAGCTCAGGCCCCAATTGCTTGGCCACTGGCAGGCCGCGCAGTGCCATGATGCGGTAGGTCTCAATCTCGATCAACCTGGCCGAAATCCGCCCAGCGCGGGTCTCGGAGATGTCGCTCGGGGCGACGACGAGCATGCGTTCAAAACCGCTGGGGCGCAACACGAAATCGGTGATGGCCATAGAGTGGCCGTTGGCACCCATCAGCGAACCAATGATGTGCTGACCGTCGAACCAGTCGCGTGCTTGTTGCACCACAACTTCGGGGTTGGAAAGATCACCCGCGACCATGGCCAACTGAATCGCGCAAAAAGTGCGCCCGGGCACCGCCGCCCACCAACCATCCGGCACGATGAGCTGGCTGTGCAGCTCCGGATTGCATGCGCCCAGCCCCGCGCCGGCAGGCAGGGGCTGCACCATCGAATAACGGGTGAACTCGGTGTGGCGCTCCCACTTCAAAGTGCCCCCCGGCAAGCGCAAGCGCAAAAAATTGCCGGCCAAGTCGCTGGGTGTCAGGTGGCCCAACTCGGGCAACCGCCGCAGATGCTCACACTCCTGTTCGCGGGTCACCCCTTCGTTGTCCACCGCCAAGTAGGCGATCAGTGCTGGCAACCGGATGCGGGCCGACGGCCGGGCATGAACTTCGTTGTGCAATGCAGCGCGCAGCGCATCGTCTGGCGGCAGCACGCGGGGCGATGGCGGTGTGTCGGTGGCAGAGTTCGGCATGTGATACCCAATGGCGTTGGCCTTTGGGCTGAGTATCGCATTCGCAGACGCAAAAAAGCCTCCGCAGAGGGAGGCTTTTTGGGGAATGAACCGGTTGCTTACGCGCCCAGCTTTTCCTTGATGCGGGCCGACTTGCCGCTGCGGTCACGCAGGTAGTACAGCTTGGCGCGGCGCACAGCACCACGGCGCTTGACTTCGATCTTGGCGATGCGGGGGCTGAACAGCGGGAAGGTACGCTCCACGCCTTCGCCGTTCGAAATTTTGCGAACGATGAAGCTGGAGTTCAGGCCACGGTTGCGCTTGGCAATCACCACGCCTTCGTAGGCCTGCACACGCTTGCGGTTGCCTTCGACCACGTTCACGCTGACGATCACGGTGTCGCCAGGTGCGAATTCGGGGATTTCTTTGTTCAGGCGAGCAATTTCTTCTTGCTCAAGGATTTGGATCAGGTTCATGATGTCTTTCAGACTCGATCATGGTCGCGCTACACAAATGGCCCAGACTTGAACAGTCTTTAAAGGGCGGCCGCCAGAGGATCGAAGCCCTCCATTATAGCGTGACACACTACACCGAATCAAGCACTTGAAGCGGTTGCCCCGCGCTTCAACGCCGCTTCGCGCAACAAAGCCTCGTCACGGGCCGTCAAACCACCCTGCCCACGCACCTGGGCCAGCACATCGGGGCGCCAGCGGGCCGTGCCCAGCAGGCGCTGCTCGCGCCGCCATTGCTCTACATGCCCATGGTGCCCCGACAGCAACACCGGCGGCACCCCCTGCTCGCCCTGTGGCCCCGACCACACCTCGGGCCGGGTGTAATGCGGGCAGTCCAGCAGGCCATCCAGCGCTGGGTTGAAGCTGTCCTGCTGGTGGCTGCCTTCGTCATTCAACACGCCGGGCTGCAAACGGGCCACTGCGTCCAGCAGCGCCATCGCAGCGATCTCGCCGCCCGAGAGCACGAAATCGCCCAGGCTGAGTTGGCCATCCACACAAGCATCAATAAAGCGTTGGTCGATGCCCTCGTAGCGACCACAAACCAAAATGGCGCCTTGACTTTCAGCGTGTCCGACGACCACCGCGTGGTCAATGCGCCGGCCAATGGGCGAAAACAACAAGGTCGGCGCCGGCTGCGCTTCGGCGCGGTCAGCGCGAATGGCTTGCCAGCAGCGGTACAACGGCTCGGCCATCATCACCATGCCAGGGCCGCCGCCGAACGGCCTGTCATCCACCCTGCGGTAGTTGCCGTCCGCATGGTCACGCGGATTCCACAATCGCACGTCCACCATGCCGGAGGCAAAGGCACGGCGGTTGATGCCCGCGCTCAAAAAAGGCGCAAACAGTTCGGGAAACAGGGTGATGACATCGAAACGCATGCGCGTCTTGCGTTTCGGCAAGCTCAGTAGTCGGGCTGCCAATCGACGGTGATGCGACGGTCTTGCAGACTGACCTGGTCCACATAGACCGAGACGAAAGGAATCATGCGCTCGATCGTCTTGTCGCCTTCCTGGGCTTCCAGGCACAGCACGGAATGGGGGCCGGTGGGCAGCAGATCGCGGACCACACCCAGAGCCACACCTTCACGGTTGACCACATCCAGGCCGATCAGATCGACCCAGTAGTATTCGTCGGGGTTGTCGGTGACCGGGAATTCGGCACGCGACACAAAAATTCGGACACTTTTGAGCGCTTCGGCAGCATTGCGGTCGGGCACTTCGACCAACTGCGCCACCAAACCGTCGGCGTGCGGCTTGACTTCAGCGACTTCGACACTCACCGTGCCGGTGAAGGCGTCAAAACCACGGGCGTAACGCCCCTCAGGGACACACAAGTACCAGTGACGCGCATGCAGCAACACGTCGGCACTGGCACTGTGCGGGTGCAAACGCACCCAGCCCTTGATACCCCACGCTTCTTGCACCCGGCCCACTTCGACCGCGTCAGCAGGCAAAGTGGTGGATCGGAGTGCAGGCAGTACAGCCATGTAAAGCGCGTGGAAGCTGACTGCGATCAGGCAGCAGCGGGAGCGGCTTTGGCAGCCTGCTTGATCAGGCGAGCCACCGTGTCGGACGGAGCAGCGCCCACGCCCAGCCAGTAGGTCAGGCGGTCTTGTGCGATGCGCAGAGGCTCTTCACCACCTTTGCCCAGGGGGTTGTAGTAGCCGACACGCTCGACGAAACGGCCATCACGACGGCTGCGCTTGTCAGCGACGACGATGTTGTAAAACGGACGGGCTTTGGCGCCGCCGCGGGAGAGTCGAATGACGACCATGATTTATCCTTCGGGTGGTACGGAATTTTCACAAC
>CAZGDZ010000119.1:0-6730 GCA_964524855.1 uncultured Macromonas sp. | reverse complement strand
CGTGATTGGCACCGCCGACACCCCCGATGGCCAGCGTGCGCGCCAGCAGATGGCCCGCTTGTACGCGCCATTCAACCGCCACCACGAACGCACGGTATGGATGGACGTACCCAGCGCCGAGATGACCAAGTACGCCGCCAACGCGATGCTGGCCACCCGGATTTCGTTTATGAACGAAATGGCGCGGTTGGCCGACGCCGTTGGGGCTGACATTGACGCCGTGCGGCGCGGCATTGGGGCCGATCAGCGCATTGGCCACAGCTTTCTTTACGCAGGCACCGGGTATGGGGGCAGTTGCTTCCCGAAAGACACCCGGGCGCTGGCGCACACCGCAGCCGAGCACGGCTTGCAGATGCAGGTGGTGGAAGCGGTGGAACGGGTGAACGGCACGCAAAAGCAATTGCTGGTGCGCCACGTGGAGCACCTGTTCGGCCCGCGGCTGGACGGCCGGCGCCTGGCGGTCTGGGGCCTGTCGTTCAAACCCCAGACCAACGACATGCGCGAAGCGCCCAGCCGCACGGTGATCGCCGCCTTGCTGCGCCGTGGCGCCGAGGTGGTAGTGCACGACCCGGTGGCCATGGACGAAGCCCGCCGCACCCTGAGCGCCGACCTGGCCGACGACCTCGAAGCCTTGGAACGGCTGCATTGGGTGGACCACCCCATGGCCTGCGTGGACGATGCCGATGCCCTGCTGCTGCTGACCGAATGGAAGTGCTTTCACAACCCCGACTGGGCGCAAATGGCACGGCGCCTGCGGGACAACGTGGTGCTGGATGGCCGCAACCTGTACGACCCTGCCCTGCTCCAGGAACACGGGTTGGCGCACATTGGCATGGGGCGGCGCAACCTGCTCGGCGCTGCCCGGCTTGGCCTCAAACGCCCGACGCTGGCGGACTCCAGCGCCATGAGCCTGACTTGAGAGACCCCGCTGCGTCAGCGTGCTGGCGCAGCAGTTGCAGCCACACTTGCTCCACCTGGGTCACGATGTGGCCCCAGTCCAGCGGCACGACCGAGGCGCGGGCCGACGCCCGCAACGCCGCCGTACGGGCCGGTGTGGCAGCCAAATCAGCCGCTCGCCGCACAAACGCCTCTTCGTCGCCCAACGGGGCCAACAAACCGTTGTGGCCATGGCGGATCAGCTCTGCCGCTGCCGCGTAATCGAACGCCAGCACCGCCAAGCCGCTTGCCATGGCTTCGGGGGTGACGTTGCCATAGGTTTCGGTGAGGCTGGGGAACAGAAACACGTCGGCACTGGCGTAGTGGTCGGCCAAAGCGTCGCCGGTTTGTGAACCCACCCAGATGGCTTGCGGGCAGCGCTGCTGAAAGGCTTCGCGCTCCGGCCCGTCCCCCACCACCACCAAGCGGCAGCGTGGGTTGACGGCCTGCATCGCCTCGAAGGCTTGGGCCAGCAACGGCAAGTTCTTCTCGGCCGCCAAGCGCCCGACCGACAACACCACCAGGTCATCGGGCTGCACACCCCATTGCGCACGCAGGGCCGCATCGCGCCGGGCCGGCATGAAACCCTGGGTGTCCACCCCACGCGCCACCACCAGCAAGCGCTCGAACCCCAGGGCGGCCAAGTCGTTCTGCAAGCCGGGGGTGGGCACCATGGTGCAATGCGCCTGGTTGTGAAACTTGCGCAGGTAGGCCGCGATGGGCTTGTGCAACCACCCCATGCCGTAGTGGCGGCTGTAGGCATGGAAGTTGGTGCGGAAATCGGTGCTCACGGGCAGCCGCAGCTTGCGCGCCGCCTGCAAGGCCGACCAGCCCAGCGGCCCCTCGGTGGCCACATGCACCAGGTCCGGCCGGCGCAAGGTCCACATGGCGGTCAGCGCCTTTTTGGCGGGCATGCCCATGCGCAAATGCGGGTAGCGCGGAATGGGCAAGCCACGCATCAACACCTGCTCCAACCCCTCTTGCAGCCCGCCCTGCTCCAGCGGCGCCTGGCGCGGGCGGATCAATTGCAGGTCGTGGTTGCGGGCCTGCAGGCCTCGCACCAGGCGGTCCACCGTCAACGCCACGCCATTGACTTCGGGCGGAAAGGTTTCGGTCACCACCGCAATGCGCAACGAACGCTGCTGGGGCGGGTAATTTTCGATGACCAGGGGCTCGGTGGAGGTGTTCATGTCCCGATGCTCCGCCGCGCAGATAACAGGCGTGTGACAGACCACCCCACCCACGCCAAGAAGCAGCGATGACAACGAGCAGGCTGTCATTCGGCTTTCACACGGGCCCACCAACATGCCTGCACGCAGCCCATGGGTGTGGGCCGCGTGCGTCAACACTGCAACCAGAGGACATACTGTGAAAGATTTTCTGCAAGCCCTGCGCATTCAGCGTTGGGACGACCACCGCTACTACCACCACAGCCGCATCAACCAAAGCCTGCACCTGATCAGCGCGATGAGTTTTGTGGTGGCCTACGCACTGCTGTTCACCGACCCGGCGCTGGCCGCCTTGGTGGCCTGGCTGGTGTCGATGGTCAGCCGTCAGGCCGGGCACTTCTTCTTTGAACCCAAGGGCTACGACGACATCAACCAGGCCACCCATGAGTACAAGGAGGAGATCAAGGTCGGCTACAACCTGCAGCGCAAGCTGGTGCTGATGGCGGTCTGGGCGCTGTCGCCGCTGCTGCTGGTGTGGCAGGTAGACCTGTTCGGCCTGCTGGAGCCCCATGCGGACTGGCGCGGCTTCGTCCACAACGTGGGGCTGATGTGGCTGGCCGTGGGCGTGGGAGGCCTGATCTTCCGGGTGTTGCAACTGTTTGTGCTGAAAGACGTGCAAACCGGGCTGGTCTGGGCCACCAAGATCATCACCGACCCGTTCCACGACATCAAGCTGTACCACAAAGCGCCGCTGTTCCTGCTGCGCGGCCAGTGGATGGACCCGGGCCACCGGGTCGGCTGAAACCACTCACTTTGCCCACCGGGCCGCCCACATTTCCTTCAGGATCTGGCGGCGAATGTCCCGGTGGGTTTGTGCGGGTCCGCTCCACCAGCCGTCGGCCTGCATCCGGGCGCAGGCGGCCAGCATGTGCTGCAGTACCAGCTCCAAGTCGGCATCGCTGTAGTTCAAGCTGAAGATCAAGCGACCAGTACCCACCCAACTGAGCGCCAGACCTTGATCCCGCAGGTAGAACTGCAGCATCCAGTGGTAACGGCTGGCCTGGGTGTAACTCACGGTCCAGATGCTGGACAGCGCATCCACCCGCACTGGGAAGCCGTGCTGGCTCAACACGGCGTTGAACCGCTCAGCCCAGGCGGGCCAACGCTCGTCCAGGCCGGCATACAGGGTTTGGACCTCAGGCGTGTCCAGCCGGCGCAAGAACGCCAGCATGCCGCCCATGACGTAGGGGTGGGCATTGAAGGTGCCTCGGGCAAAGCAAATGTCAGCGGGCCGGTCTTCGCGATAGCGCTGCATCAGCGCCTGCCGTCCGCAGATCACCCCCACCGGGTAACCGCCCGCCAGGGTTTTGCCATAGCAAACCAGATCGGCCTGCACCCCAAAGTAGGCCTGCGCGCCCCCACGCGCCAAGCGGAAACCCACAAACACCTCGTCGAGAATGAACACGATGCCCCGCTCGTGGCAAACCTGCTGCAAGCGCTGGAGCCATTGGGCATAGGCTGCGCGGTCAAAGCCTGCCTGTCGGCTACCGTCCACCAAAGTGGAGTCGCCTGGGGCGTTGCGGTTGGGGTGCAGCGCCTGCAAAGGGTTGACCAGCACACAGGCAATGTCGCTGCGGGTGCGCAGCACATCCAGGCTGCGCTCGTCCATGTCTTGCAGGGTGTACGTCTCGCGCGGGGGCAAGGGGTTGCCCGGGCCGGGCTGCACATCCTCCCACCAGCCGTGGTACGCGCCGGTAAAGCGCACCAAGTGCCGCTTGCCGGTGTGGTAGCGCGCCAGGCGCACGGCCTGCATCACCGCCTCGGTGCCCGACATGTGAAAACTCACTGCATCCAAGCCCGACACCTGCTGCAACCGCGCCACCACCTCGGTCACACACGGGTGGTAGCCACCCAGCACCGGGCCCAACTCGCTGCCCAACTGTGCGCCTTCGGCCATGCATTGCTTGTAAAAATCCAGCCCGAACACGTTCACCCCATAGGAGCCGGTCAAGTCCAGGTGTTCCACGCCATCCAGGTCGTACAGCCGCACGCCTTGCGAGCGTGACCAGAAGGCACCCAGCGCCAAATGCGCGCGCACCACCGGGCTGAACTGGAACGGTACGCGGTAACGCCCGGTGAATTGCAGGTCGGGCAGGCCACTGCGAGCCTGCGCGGTCAACGCGAGGGTGTGAGGCGAGCGCTGGCGCAATCGCTGAGCCAAAAGCTCCAGCCTTTGGCGACGCTGAGCAGCCAGGGTGACATCCGCACCATCGGCGGAAAAAAAACGCTCTTCGTTGTAGGCGTAGTTCGGCACCAGCCGAGCCACCCGTTTGGCCATGCGCGAATGTCCCGCCAACGAACGGTGTTTGGCGCGCGACAGTTGCAAACGCTGGCGCAACGGCTTCCATAGCGCGGCAGCGGCGGCCACCGCACCAGCGGCAAGGACGAAGTCTTGGGTGGGCATGTCATCAAGCTTTCAAGTGAAGGTGTGACAGTTGTATGCCCTTCGTTTGACATTCCCATGAACATCTCCAACCTCCGCGACCGCTTGCTGCTGCAGGAAGACCTGAATTTCCTGCTGACCAACCGCATTCCCCGCATCGCCCTCACCCGCTGGATGGGTTGGTTCAGCCGCATACGCAGCCCGTGGCTGGCTCGCCTGTCGATTGCTGTCTGGCGCCTGTTCACCGATCTCGACCTGTCCGAGGCTCGGAAAACCCGTTTCGACAGTCTGCACGACTGCTTCACCCGCGAACTGAAACCCGGAGCCCGGCCTTTCGACACTGACCCCAACGTGCTGTGCAGCCCCTGCGACGCCATTGTGGGTGCGTGTGGCCATGCCCAGGGCCAAACCGTTTGGCAGGCCAAAGGC
The DNA here is from genome assembly GCA_964524855.1 of uncultured Macromonas sp. GTDB lineage: Bacteria > Pseudomonadota > Gammaproteobacteria > Burkholderiales > Burkholderiaceae_C > CAZGDZ01. Next base: position 1,753 of record CAZGDZ010000119.1, on the reverse strand, counting down.
TTCCCCTACACCCTGCAAGACCTGATGGGCACGCGCGAACTGGCGCAGGCGCACGCCAACGGCGTATTCGTGACGTTGCGGCTCACTTCCAGCATGTACCACCGCTTTCACGCACCGCACGACATTGCGGTGGACCGCGTCACTTACATCAGTGGCGACACATGGAACGTCAACCCCATCGCTCTGAAGCGGGTAGAACGCCTGTTCTGCAAGAACGAGCGCGCAGTGATTGAAGGCCGTCTGGCCGACGACACCCGTGTCACGCTGGTGCCCGTGGCCGCAGTGCTGGTGGCCAGCATCCGCCTGCACTGGCTGAATGTGCTGTTGCACCTGCGTTATCGTGGGCCGAACGTGATTCCCTGCCACGCCACCCTGCACAAAGGCGAAGAAATGGGCTGGTTCGAGCACGGCTCCACCATCATCGTGTTCGTGCCCCATGGTTGGCGCCTGCACGAACAAATTGCCACCGGCCAGCGCCTGCGCGCCGGGCAACCCTTGTTGGTACGCAATGGTCTTTGACACTAAATTGTCACGCACAGCAGGTAGCTTCAAGCCATTGCACCATCGGAAAGACCATGGCCTTGCCCCACGACGAACTGCTGCGCCGCATTGAACGCGACCTGCTGGACAGCTACGACGAAGAACTGGAACTCGAAATCGAAGACCGCGATCCGACGGCTCACCTGGCGCCGGGCACCCCCACCGACACCGACACCGACACCGACACCGAGGCTGACAAGGCCCAGCGTGTGGCTTACTTCCGCGAACTGTTCAAGCTACAAGGCGAGCTGGTGAAACTGCAAGACTGGGTGGCCTCCACCCGGCAAAAAGTGGTGATCCTGTTTGAAGGGCGCGACGCAGCGGGCAAAGGCGGTGTCATCAAACGCATCACCCAGCGGCTGAACCCGCGCGTGTGCCGCGTGGTTGCCCTGCCCGCCCCCAACGACCGCGAACGCACCCAGTGGTACTTTCAGCGCTACGCCCAGCACCTGCCCGCAGCGGGCGAAATGGTGTTGTTTGACCGCAGTTGGTACAACCGCGCCGGCGTTGAAAAGGTGATGGGCTTTTGCAGTGAAGACGAGGTGGAAGAGTTTTTCCGCTCGGTGCCGGAGTTCGAGCGCATGCTGGTGCGCTCCGGCATCGTGCTGATCAAGTACTGGTTCTCCATCACCGATGAAGAGCAGCACCTTCGATTTCTGGGCCGAATTCACGACCCGCTCAAGCAGTGGAAGCTCAGCCCGATGGACCTGGAAAGCCGCCGCCGGTGGGAAGACTACACCCACGCGAAGGAAGCAATGCTGGAGCGAACCCACATCGAAGAAGCGCCTTGGTGGGTGGTGCCAGCCGACGACAAGAAGCTCGCACGTTTGAACTGCATCCGCCATTTGCTGTCTCAGTTCAACTACCACGAGATTGAACGCCCGGAAGTGGTGCTGCCCGCCCGCGTGCGCAACCCGGATTACCTGCGCCACCCAGTGCCGAAGCACATGATCGTGCCCCAAATGTACTGAACCTGGATGGCCGTCACAAAACGGTCATCTTTTTGGTCAAAACTTCAATATTTCTTGAAATATGATTGTTTGATCTCAAAGGAATAGAAAATGAAAGTAGGCATCAACGGCATGGGGCGGATTGGCCGCTTGGCATTGCGGGCAGCCATGGGCGCAGCGGAGCGCCCCTCTGACGACCCACGCGCAGGCCACCGCCTGGACGTAGTGGCAGTGAACGAGCTCAAAGGCGGCGCAGCCGCCAC
>CAZGDZ010000118.1:0-6759 GCA_964524855.1 uncultured Macromonas sp. | reverse complement strand
AGTGGAGCCGGGTGATGGAGATCCGTGCTTCGGTGAATAAGGAATTTGAAGTCCAGCGAGCAGCCGGCAAAATCGGATCTTCACTGCAGGTCAAACTCTCCATTGCGGTCACGGCAGAGGACTATGCCCTGCTTTCCCAAATGGGAGAAGACCTGAAGTTCGTCTTCCTCACGTCATCCGTTGATTTGTGGAAAAGCGAGAGTTTTAGCGTCGCAGCTCTCCCGAGTGATGCGAAAAAGTGCGGCCGCTGCTGGCACTACCGCGACGACGTGGGTCACGACGCCGCCCACCCCGAGTTGTGTGGCCGCTGCACCAGCAACCTGCACGGTGCGGGCGAATCCCGCGCCGTCGCCTGACCCCGCAGCAGCACACGCAAACATGGCCAAAGCTTCTTCCAAAGGCATGCTCACCTGGCTGGGTCTGGCTGCCCTGATCCTGCTGGTGGACCAGTTTACCAAGGTGCTGATCCTGGGGTACTACCGCCCGGGTGAAGGCACCTACGTCACCTCGTTCTTCAACATCGTGCGGGTGCACAACACCGGCGCCGCGTTTTCCTTCCTGGCCAACGCGGGCGGCTGGCAACGCTGGTTCTTCACCGTGGTGGGGCTGGGAGCAGCCGGCTTCATCCTGTGGATGCTGCGTTCGCACCACGGGCAAAAGCTGTTCGCCTTTTCGCTGGCCTGCATTCTGGGCGGAGCGCTGGGCAACGTGATCGACCGCTTGCTGCACGGCTACGTGGTGGACATGCTGGACTTCCACTGGCGTTTCCTGTCGCCCCTGTTCCCGGGTGGGCATTTTCCGGCGTTCAACGTGGCCGATGCCGGCATCACGGCGGGCGCCATCGGCCTGATCCTGGACGAAATTTTGCGGGTGCGGCGCTCGCGTTAAGATGGGGTCGTGATGCGCCCGATGTCCTTGCCGCTGTTCTGGAGTGCCCTGCTGAGCCTGGGCATGGTCAGTGCCCCCGCCCAAAGCCAGACCGTGCTGTGCCACCTCGGCTTTGCGGGGGCGCAGCGCACCCTCGTGATTCCGCCGACCCAGCTCAGCGACGAGGTTTACCCCCAGGTGGAAGGGGCGTCATTCGCGTTCCAGGCCGTCAACCGCCTGCCGCCCGAACCGGGCGCCGGGGTACAGGTGACCACGTTCGCCACCGGCCACACCCCCTCTTTTTTGCTGCACCAGGCCACCTTCAGCGCCCAAGGCCACCACGGCCCGCACGGTTTCACCGGGCTGCAAGTGGTGCGCGAACCGGTGCGCGGACACGAAATCGCCTACTGGTGCGAACGCGCGCCGCGCTGAGCGCGTCCACACCAACCACAACCCTCAGGGAATCAACACCGTGGAGCCGGTGGTTTTGCGCGCTTCCAGGTCGCGGTGGGCCTGCTGCACGTCTGCCAGCGGATAGCGCTGCTCCACATGGATCTTGACCTGCCCGGCCGTGACCACGCCGAACAGGTCGTCGGCCATGGCCTGGGTGCGCTCGCGGCTGGTGATGTGGGAAAACAGCGTCTGGCGGGTCACGTAGATCGAGCCTTTCGCCGCCAGGATGGCCGGCGCAAACGGTGGCACGGGGCCCGAGGCGTTGCCGAACGTGACCATCAAGCCAAACGGGGACAGGCAGTCGAGCGACTGGTCCCAAGTGTCCTTGCCGACCGAGTCGTACACCGCTTTCACACCGCGCCCGCCGGTGATGTCCTTGACCCGCGCTGCAAAGTTTTCGGTGTTGTAGTTGATCGCGTGGGTCGCGCCGTTGGCCAGCGCCAATGCGCATTTGGCGTCGGACCCCGCAGTGCCGATGAGCTGCAGTCCCATCGCCCGGGCCCATTGGCAGGCAATCAGACCGACGCCGCCCGCTGCGGCATGGAACAGCACGAAGTCGCCCGGCTCAAGCCCTTCCACCGGCTTGCACTTTTTCAGCAGGTATTGAGCCGTCAAGCCCTTGAGCATCATGGCCGCGCCTTCCTCGAAGCTGATCGCGTCGGGCAGGCGGCACACGTTCATGGCGGGCATCACCCGCACGTCGCAGTAGCTGCCGGGCGGGTTGGCGGCGTAGGCCACCCGGTCGCCCTCGCGCAGGTGGGTCACGCCGGCACCCACCGCCTCCACCACACCCGCGCCTTCCATGCCCAGCTGCAGTGGCATGGGCAGGGTGTACAGGCCCGAGCGTTGGTACACGTCGATGAAGTTCAAGCCGATGGCGTGGTGGCGCACCCGCACCTCGCCGGGACCGGGCTGGCCCACGGTCACCTCGCACAACTGCATCTGTTCGGGGCCGCCAGGTTGTTCGATTCGGACGGCGCGGCTGGGTTGGGGCATCGTGACTCCTCTGTTTGGGTTCCAGACCAGATCGTGCCATGAAAGCCAGGGTTTTGCCGGCGCTGGCCGCAGACGCCTTGGGCGGGAAGGTACATTGCAGGGCATGGCTTTTGCTCACGCTCCCTTGAACCTGCGCACCGCCCTGCTGCTGCTCGTGCCGCCACTGATGTGGGCGGGCAATGCGGTGGTGGGCAGGCTGGCCGCAGCATGGATTCCTCCCATCACCTTCAATTTCCTGCGCTGGGTGCTGGTGCTGCTCATTTTGCTGCCTCTCGCAGGTTGCGTTGTGGTCAAACTGGCGACGCTTTGCGGTGCTGGGGCTGCTGGCGGTGGCCAGCTACAACATGTTGCAGTACGTCGCGCTGAAAACCTCCACCCCCATCAACGTGACGCTGGTGGCTTCCAGCATGCCGGTGTGGATGTTGCTGGTGGGCCGGCTGTTTTTCCATGCACCCGTCAGGCAACGCGCAGTGCTGGGCGCGGCATTCTCGCTGCTGGGCGTGCTGGTGGTGCTGACGCAAGGGCAACTGGACCAACTGCGGCAACTGCAGTTCGTGCCGGGCGATGCCTGGATGCTGCTGGCCGCCTTCACCTGGGCATGCTACAGCTGGCTGCTGACGCGGCGCGACGAAGCCCCGGAAATCCGCAACGACTGGGCCGCTTTTCTGCTGGCGCAAACGGTGCTGGGCTTGTGCTGGTCCGGTGCCTTGACGGCGGGCGAATGGGTCTGGCTGACCACCGCGCACCCCGAGGCCGCCACCATCCAGTGGAGTTGGGCGCTGGTGGCGGTGCTGGTGTTCGTGGCCCTGGGACCGTCCATCGCTGCCTACCGCTTCTGGGGCGAGGGTGTGCAGCGCGCCGGCCCCACGGTGGCATCGTTCTTCAGCAACCTGACGCCGCTGTTCGCCGCATTGATGTCGGCCGCGTTCCTGGGCGAGCCGCCGCGCCTGTTCCATGGCGTCGCGTTTGGGTTGATTGTGCTCGGGATTACGGTGTCGTCCACCCGCAAAGGCTGACGACCCCTGGACCGTCCCTTGGCGTTAAAAAGTCCCCGGGTACAAACCACCGTCGAGCAGGATGTTCTGCCCATTGAGGTAACCGGCCTGCGCGCTGCACAGAAAGGCGCACACCGCGCCAAATTCCTCGGGCGTGCCGAAGCGGCGGGCGGGCACCTGGGCGCGCTGGGCGGCTTGCACCTCGGCCAGCGTGCGACCCGATTTGTCGGCCGCCGCCTGGTGGGTGGTGCGCAAGCGGTCGGTGTCGAACTTGCCCGGCAACAGGTTGTTGAGAGTCACACCCTGTGCTGCCAGACCACTGCGAGCGAGCCCAGCCACAAAACCGGTCAACCCACTGCGGGCACCGTTGCTCAGCCCCAAAATATCGATGGGCGCCTTCACCGCGCTGGAGGTGATGTTGACGATGCGCCCAAACCCGCGCTCGGCCATGCCGTCCACCGTGGCTTTGATCAGTTCGATCGGGGTCAGCATGTTGGCGTCCACCGCCTGCATCCACTGGTCGCGGCCCCACTGACGAAAGTCTCCGGGCGGCGGCCCACCCGCGTTGGTGACCACAATGTCGAACGCAAGCCCCGGCCCGCCCGGCACCTGGAACAGTGCCTCGCGCCCGGCGGGCGTGGTCACATCGGCCGCCACGGCCAACACCTGCACACCGGTCTTGTCGCGCAATGACTGTGCGGCCGCGTTCAGTGCTTCGGCACCGCGCGCGGCCATCACCACATTCACCCCTTCTTGGGCCAACGCCTGGGCGCAACCCCAGCCCAAACCCTTGCTCGCGCCGCACACCAGCGCCCATTTGCCTTGCAAACCCAAGTCCATCTTTCGTCACTCCTTGTAGTCAATGCTCACAGGGCACAGGTCAGACTCAGGCCCGTTGCCGGCTGACCCACAACACGCCCCCCAACACCAGCAGGGTGCCGGCCAGCACCCAGCCGTTGAACGGTTCGCCCAGTATCCAAACGCCCATCAAAATGGTGGACATGGGGCCGATCATGCCGGTTTGAGCGGCCAGGCCGGAGCCGATGCGCTCGATCGCCATCATCACCATGACCACGGGCGCCGCCGTGCACGCCACCGCGTTGAGGACCGACAACCAGACCACCTCGGGCGCCACCACTGCGGCCGACCAGGGACGCAGCACCACGAACTGCAACAGGCACAGGAGGCAGGCCACGGTGGTGGCCCACCCCACCAAGCGCAACGACCCCAGGCGCTTGACCATTTCGCCGCTGTACACCAGATAGATGGCGTAACTGATGGCGCTGCCGAACACCAACAGCGCACCGAACGCGGTGGACCAACCGTCGAAGCTCACCTCGTGCCCAAACACCAGCAGCACCCCGGCGTAACTCAGGGCCATGGCCCCGGCCTGGCGCCCGGTGATGCGCCGCCCATACAGCAACCAGCCCAGCACCAACACCAGCGTGGGGTTGAGGTAGAGGATCAGGCGTTCCAGGCTGGCACTGATGTACTGCAGCCCCCAGAAGTCCAGAAAGCTGGCCAGGTAATAGCCGCTGAACCCCAAGCCCAGAATGCCCAGCCAGTCGCGCCGGGTCAAGGGCTCTACCGGGTGGCGGGCCCGGCAGGTCGCCCACCAAGTCATGACCAAGAACAGCGGCAGCGCAAACAGCATGCGGTACATGATGAGCGTGACCGCGTCCACCCCGTAACGGTAGGCCAGCTTGACGATGATGGCCTTGCCACTGAAAGCGATGGAGCCGGCGGCGGCCAGCAACAGGCCGGTCGTGACGCGTGAAGCAGCAGGCGCGGTCATGCAGGGGCTTCCTCAAGCGGCCTTGAACACGCGCAGCCACTTCTTGGCGGGCAAGCCCCAGCGGGTCTGGACGACCTCGGCGCGGGCCAACAACTCCAACCGTTCAGGGTATTGCGGGGTGCGCAAGGCCAGCACCACCGTGTTGCCTTCGCGCGTGGGCCAGAACGCCCACACCGCATCGGCGCCAAAAGCCTCGCGGATTTTGTCCAGCGAGCGCTCGTAACTGGCGTCGCGCCCAAACAGGTTGACGGTCATGATGCCTTCGTCCGTCAACAGGCGGCGGCAATCGGCGTAAAAGGCGGCGCTGTCCAGCACTGGCGCAGCCGCTTCGTGGTCGTACAGATCCACCTGTAAAGCGTCCACCGTGCCGTGGAAGGGCCCGTGGGCGGCCACTTCGGCGGCGTCGCCCAGCACCACGCGCAGGCGGGCACTGTCGGGCGGCAGCTTGAACCAGGTGCGGCAGGCCCACACCACCTGGGGGTTGATCTCGATGGCGGTGGTGTCCATCTTCAACTTCTTGAAGTGGAACTTGGTCAGGGCAGCGGCGCCGAGCCCCAGCTGCATCGATCGTCGGCGCGCCACAGTGTCGGGGTCCACGAACAGCAGCCAAGCCATCATGCGCTGCACGTATTCCAGTTCGATCTCGAACGGGCTGTCGATCAGCATCGACCCTTGCACCCATTCGGTGCTCAGGTGCAGAAAACGGACCTCGCCATCCTCGGAGATGTTGACCTGTGGCAGCTCGAGGGCGGCGTCGCGCGCGGGCTCGCGGGCATCATCGGGCGGGCCAGTGCGGGAGGCGCGGGAGGTAGTGCGCGCCATCAGGCCACCGCCTCGCACAGGCCGTGGCGGGCCAGCACCTCGCGCCAGGCGTCGAGCTTGCGCTGGAACGACCAACTGGCGTTGGCTGGGCTGGTGGAGGGCAGGCGGTACACCGGCAAGCCCAGCACACGGGTGTGGCGGGCGTGGCGAAAGCTCTCGCCGCCGTTGTGGGCCACGGCTTCCAGCGCCGGGCAGCGTTCGCGCAGGCGGTGCAGGTCGTTCAGCTGGGCGTTGCGGATGGCGCTGTCCAGGCTGCCTTCGCGCTCGCAAGCGGCGTACACATCCCACACCCCAAGGCCGCGCTCAAGGGCGACCTGGGTTCGTTCTTGGTAAGGCATGTCAAACAGGGGCTGGTGCCACAGAGCGCCCAGCAGTTTCCAGAATTGGTTGTGAGGATGGGCATAGTACCGCTGCTCGCGCAGCGACGCGACGCTGGGAAAACTGCCCAGCACCATCAAGCGGGTGTTGGGCGAACACAAGGGAGCCAAACCGTGGAGGGTGGCGGCGGACTGTGGATGGGCGGTCATGCGGGCGACCCCAGCGCAGTGCGCAGGCGCGGCAGCACCCGCAGCGCGTTGGCGGTGGTGGCCGCAGCCACCTGCTCCGGGGTAAGCCCGCGCAAGCCAGCCAGCACGGCACCGATGCGCGGCAACTCCCCGGGGGCGTTGCGACCCTGGGTCTGCCCCTGGGCGCGTTGGGCCGCTGTCACGTACAGCCACTGCGGGGGAATGTCAGGTGCATCGGTTTCCAGCACCAAGGCGTCCAGCGGCAGCTCGGTGGCCAGCCGGCGCAACTGGCGCGCGGTGTCGAACGTCATCGCCCCACCAAAGC
>CAZGDZ010000117.1:0-6796 GCA_964524855.1 uncultured Macromonas sp. | reverse complement strand
GAGCGCTGAACTGCGGTGCAGTCGCCAGATCCGTTCCAGCAGGTCGCGCGACGCGGTCATACCCAGCACCGGGGTGGCCAGCTCCATAAATTTGCCCTCTAGGTCTGCATCGGACAAGGGAAGCTCAGGGTCGCCTTTGCGGTCGGGTTGCAGCAGCTCCCAATGACGCCCGTCCTTCAGGGTGATGACGACCCTGGCCCCGCGGCGGGTGGGGAAGGCCGCATCCACCTCCGGGTCCAACGCTTTGCGGATGCGCCGCATGAGCGCACGCGTGGCGGGGTCATTCAAGCGATCAGGCTCAAATGCCGACAGCCTGACGCTGCCGTGCACCAGGGCGGTGGCGACCATGTAATGCAGGCTGAACTTGGCTTGGTCAGCATCGCATGGTTCCACGTGCGGCGCGATGTCCAACGTGGGCTGATAAACACCCAGGCTGATCTGTTCAATGTCTTGATGGACAAACCCGTGCCTGGCCTGAAGTTCCAGCGCGCCATCGATCGACGCAAAGGTGTGCCCGCAACCAATGTGGTTCTTGAAGGTCAGCCGGGCGATGTGAAAGTCCTGCCCCAAGGTGCGGGCCACGGCAGACCAGTCCGCGCCCGAGCTCATGGCAGCACCCAGCCCGACCTCGCCTTCCAACACGTCCAAAGAGCTGCGCATGCCCCCACTGGCCAGCTGGGCCGCCAAAACACCGGCCTCGGCCGCTCGACCTGCGTGCAGCGGTTTGGACATCGCGTCCAGACGGAAGGCCTGCTGCAGACCGGCGGTCAGCGTGGCGGCAATGGCCAGGGCGTGCGCGAACGCAGGCTCGTCAAGCTTGAGCACACTGGCGGCCGCCGCCGCAGCCCCCAAAGCCCCCATGGTGCCCGTGTTGTGCCAGTACTTGTAATGGGGCCGCCCCATGACCATGCCGATGCGGGTGGACAGCTCGTAACCCACCACCACCGCACGCAAAAACGCCGACCCACTGGCACCGGCGCCTTGGGCACAGGCCAGCGCGGCGGCAATGGTGGCCGCGCCGGGGTGGTACATCGCTTCGCGGAAACTGTCATCCACCTCGGCAGCGTGGGCCGCCGTGCCCTGGAACAAAGCGGCGGCACGGACGGTGGCCGACATGCCGTTCACAAGTCGGCACCGGCCACGGCCCAGGTCGTCGGCCAAGGTGTGCTGCAACAGCGCCACGGCAGGCATGGCCAGCCCCGGGAAAATCGACGCATACCAGTCCACCACAGCGCGCTGCGCGTGGTGGGCGAGATCATCGGGCAACGCCCCCTGTGCAAAATGGTGGCCAAAACGGGCCAACGCTTCGGTCACGTACATCGCGCTGTGCCTCGCTGAATCAGCCCAACACCACCACACCGTCGGCAGACTTGACGCCCTGGCCGACGGGCAGCACAAACACCGGGTTGATCTCGGCCTCCAGCAGCCGATCACCCATTTGCGCCGCCATGTTGGAAAACGCAACGATCGCATTGGTCAGTGCATCCAGGTCGGCCTTGGGCCGACCACGGAAACCATCCAGCAGCGGCCAGGTTTTGAGGTCTTGGGCCATGGCCAGCGCTTCTGCCTGGGTCAAGCCGCCCACGGGCGGCAACAACCTCATGGTGGTGTCCTTGAACAGCTCTGCGGTCACGCCTCCCATGCCCAACAGAATGGCCGTACCCAACGGGTCGCGGTGCATGCCCAGGATCAGCTCGGTGCCGCCACTGACCATTTCCTGCACCAGAAACTGCTCGGGACGCACGCCCGCCTTTTGCTGAACATCTTCGATCATCTGCAGCAACCGGGCACCAATGTTTTCGGGGGTCAGACCCACTGCCACGCCGCCCACATCGCTCTTGTGGGTGATCTCAGAAGACAAGAGCTTCAACACCACCCGGCCACCCAGCTCGCGGGCGGCGGCCTCCGCCTCGGCGGGCGAAGTGACCACGCACTCGGCCGCACAAGGTACAGAAAACCGGGTGAACAACTGCTTTGCCTGAGCCTCGTCCAAGGTACCGCTGGGCAGATCGGCCACCGGCACCGCAGCGCCAACAACAGATTCAGCCACTGGCACGCTCAGATTGGACATGCGCCACAAGCCCGACAGCGCCGCCGTGCAACTCTCGGCCGCCGAATACGCGGGCACACCACAACGGGTCAGCAAAGCGCCCACCTCCGGCGCGTGCGGGCTGACGTAGGCCATCACCGGCTTGTCGGTTTCAGGCAGGCAATCCTGAATGGCGCCAGCCATCAATTCGGGCTGGGCCAGGCTGGACGATCCGACGATGATGATCAAGGCGTCGTAGCTGGGGCTGGCCAGTAGCGTACGAATGGCGCCGCGCAGCAAATCGGGGCGAAGGCCGGCCAAGGTCACGTCGATCGGGTTGCGATCAAGCACCGCTTCACTGCCTGTTTGCAAAGCGCGCAGTGCGTTGGCAGTCGCCTCGTCCGGTGCTGGTGTTGCAAAGCCCGCCACACCCAGATCGTCGGACACCAGGGTGCCCGCACCACCGGTGGAGGTGAGGATGGCGACCCGCTGGCCGTGCAACTTGCGCCCGGTGGCCAGCGCGGCTGGCACGTCCAGCAAATCGCCAAAGCTGTACACACGCAGCACGCCGACCTGTTTGAACAGGGCGTCGTACATGCGGTCGGCACCCGCCAGCGCCCCGGTGTGCGACACCGCTGCCTGGGCGCCCGCCTCTGAACGCCCGATCTTGAACGCCACCACCGGCTTGCCGGCCTGGGCGGCACGCAGACAAGCGGCACGGAACTTGGCCGGATTGCGCACGGTTTCAACGTAGAGCGCGATGACCTTGGTAGCCGGGTCATCCACCAGATGGTCGATGAAGTCAGCCAGTTCCAGATCGACTTCGTTGCTGGTCGAAATGAGTTTGGACAAGCCGATGCCGCGTGCCGAGGCCCGCGAGAGCAAGGCCCCCAGAATGCCGCCACTCTGCGACACGACACCAATCCCACCCACAGGGAATTCGTCCATCTCCAAAGCGCCGGTGGCTGATAACACCATGCGATCGGTCAGGTTGACCAAACCGATGGTGTTGGGGCCCAACAGGCGCATGGAGCCCGCCGCTTCGATCAACTGCTTCTGGCGGCTGGCGCCCTCCTCGCCGGTTTCGGTGTAACCGCTGGCCAACACAATGGCCGCTGCGCATCCACGGTCGGATAACTCCTTGACGGCCAGGTGAGCCCGCTGCGCGCCGAGCAACACAATGGCCACGTCGGGCGTTTCAGGCAAAGACGCGATGTCGGGGTAGCAGGTCAAATCACCGATGCGGTCCACCTTGGGATTGACCGGATAGATGGTCCCGGTGAATCCGTGCTTCAGCAAATAGAACACCGGCCGACCAGCGGTTTTGGAGGGGTCTGCGGAGGCGCCGATGACGGCGACACTGCGGGGTTGTATCAGGCGTGCAATCGCGTTCATGCGCTTATTCCTTCGACGCGTTTTTGGCCAGGAAGGCTTCGACCGAAGCCCGGTGCTCGGTGCTGGTGTAGCAAATGCCCTGCGCTTGGCTGCCTTGCGCAAACACATCGTGCGAAGAGAGTTCGAAAGTCTGGTTCAGAATGGTCTTGGCCAGGGCCAAGGCCGTGCTGGACTGGGCACCCAAGCTTTCGGCCCAGGCCTGGGCGTCCGCCAGCAAGGTGTCCGCCGCAGCCTTGCGGTCAACCAAACCCAGAGCCACCGCCTCATCGACTTTGACCTGACGGCCCGTAAAAATGAGCTCCTTGGCCTTGGCCAAGCCCACGCGTCGCGGCAAGAAGTACATGCCACCCCCATCGGGGATGATGCCGCGCAGGATGTAGGACCAGGCAAAGCTGGCCCATTCGCTGGCGATGATGAAATCACACGCCAACGCCGTGTCGGCACCCAGACCGGAAGCAGCACCGTTCACGGCAGCAATCACTGGCTTGGGCATGGTGTGCAGCAGGGCTTGGGTGTGGTGCACCCGTTGCTGCCGGTGCCAGCCGTTGAAACCGACCTCGCCAGCAGGTGCATTCATGCGCTTTTGCATGCCGCTGATGTCGCCGCCGGCACAAAACGCCTTCCCGGCACCGGTCAACACCAAGGCCTTGATCGCCTTGTCGGCGGCCACATGCTCCAACGCGTGGATGAACTCGGTCCGCATGTCATCGCTCATGGCGTTGCGCTTGTCAGGCCGGTTCAGGGTGATCGTCGCAACGGCGTTGTGAAGCGTGTAATCAATGAAGTTGTAAGTCATGTGGCCACCTACTGCGTCAATCCGGTTTGATGTTGTTTTCTTTCACGATCCGGCGCCAGCGCGCCTCTTCCGCCTTGACATAGCGTTGCAGTTCGGCCGGCTCGGAGGCCACCACCGTCAGTCCCTCGTGCACCACTTTTTGCTGGAACTCGGGGCTCTGCGAGGCCTGCTTGACCGCAGCGTTGAGCTTGGCAATGGCGGCTGGTGGCGTACCGGCCGGCGCAAAAATCCCGTACCAACTCTCCACTGCGTACCCAGGTACCGTCGCTGCAATGGCGGGAACGCCCTTGAACGCAGGCGAAGGCTCTGGCGTGGTCACGCCCAGAGCGCGCAGCTGGCCCTGGCTCACGAACGGTGAAACGGCTGCCGCAGTACCAAAGAACAGGTCCACGCGGCCACCCAGCAGGTCGGTCATGGCCGGCCCAGCGCCCCGGTAAGGCACATGCAACAACTCCACCTTGGCCAGGTTGGAGAACATTTCGCCGGCCAGGTGGGCAGAAGTGCCATTGCCTTGTGATGCGTAGGTCAAGCGACTGCCAGACTTGATGGCATCCAACACGTCTTTGACCGTCTTGAACGGGCTCTCAGCCCTCACCACCAACACATTGGGGCCCTTGCCCACCAGGCTGACCGGCGCAAAGGCGGTTTCGTTGTCGTAGGGCAGCCTCGTCAACAGGCTGGGGTTGACCGCGTGCGCAAAGGTGGACATGACCACGGTATGCCCATCCGGCGCGCTCTTGGCCACCATGTCGGTGCCGATCACGGTGCCCGCGCCCGGTTTGTTGTCCACAATCACTGGCTGACCCAGCTCCTTGGCCATGCCCTGGGCCAAGGAACGGGAAATCAGGTCCGTACCGCCACCGGGGGCGAACGGCACCACCAACTTCACGGGCTTGTCGGGAAACTGCGCCCATGCCGATGTGGCCATGCTGGCCACACCCACACATGCAACGCAAAGGGCTAACTTCAAAGGTTTGATGAACAACTTCACAACGGTCTCCTGGTTTCAAAATGTCATGCTATTGAGGCAAGACTTGGGGTCTGGCCACGGGAGAAGCTTAGTTGAGCGAGCGCCAACAAGCACCCCATTAATTCCATAGAATGGAAATGATGAAATCAACCAACGAGCTGTGCAGCGTGTCTGAGAACGTCCTCAACACCCCCGAACTGACGCACGGCGCCAGCAGCACCAACCGGTCTTTGCTGCGCGGAGCAGACATCCTGCGGGCTTTTCGACCCGGCTCCGATCTGCTGGGCAACGGTGAAATCGCCGAGAGAACCGGGCTGTCCAACTCGACGGTCAGCCGCTTGACCCAAACCCTCGTCAAAGCCGGCTTGCTGCAACGGGATGCGAGGGAACGCGCCTACAGGTTGGCGCCGCTGGTGCTCAGTCTGGCGCATGCGCTGCGCAGCGGCTCTCGGGTGCTGGCCGTGGCGGCACCGCACATGCGGCATCTGGCAGAAAAGGAAAAGATCAACGTCGGGTTGGCCTGCCCGGATCGCGATGAGATGGTGTACCTGGAATCGATCCGGTTTGCGCGCCGCGTGGCACTGCGCAACGTCGTTTCTGGGCAACGGGTGCCCATGGAGCTGACATCGCTGGGGCGGGCCTACCTGTCAACGCTCTCCAGCCACCAGCGGGCCAACTTGGAGCCGCTGTTCAAGCAGCGCAGCGGGCGCAACTGGGCGGCCATCCAGGCCGCCATCGAACAAGCGGCCCAGCGGGTTCAAGAAGCGGGGTTCTGCAGCGCAAGCTGGCAACCCGAGGTGGTTGCACTCGCCACGCCGCTGTCCAGCGCCGACGGCACCTACGCACTCAACGTCAGCCTCTCCACCCAAGACGATGCCGCCAGCATCGAACGCAGACTGGCACCCAAGTTGCTGGCCCTGAAGCAGACCATTGCGTCGGAACTGGAAAGGATGGACGGGTGATGGGCTATCGCCGCCGCCAAGCGCGCGGATTGCCGGCGCGGTGCATGGCTCGACGGTAGGCCGCCAAGGTCGCTTCGGCGCGGCCCAGCACGGTGTCGGGCGCATAGCTCTGGCCAGCGCCACCTTCTAGCGGGTGCAACTCGCCAAACGGCGTGCCCGTCAGCAGGGCCATGCCCTCGCACACATGGGCGGCGGTGTAGATGTGAAAGCGCCCTTGCGCCACCGCGTCGCACACTTCGTCGCTCAGCATCAGGTGGCGGCGGTTGCGCTGCGGGATCAGCACGCCCTGGTCGCCGGTCAGGCCCTCCACCTGGCAAACGCGGAAGAAACCTTCGATCTTCTCGTTCACGCCACCGATGGGCAGCACCTCGCCGAACGCATTCAACGCCCCGGTGACCGCCACGCCCTGCCGCAACGGCACCCCGGAAAGCGATGACAACAGTGCGTACAGCTCGGCGCACGAGGCCGAGTCGCCCTCCACGCCGTGGTACTCCTGCTCGAACACGATGGACGCCGACAGCGCCAGCGGCGCGAAGTGAGCAAACAAGGCCGACAGGTAGCTGTGCAAAATCAACACCGCCTTGTCGTGGATGGGGCCGGACAGCTCCACCTCGCGTTCGATGTTGAGCAGCCCCTCGGAGCCG
>CAZGDZ010000116.1:0-6842 GCA_964524855.1 uncultured Macromonas sp. | reverse complement strand
TCACCTCGAAACTGACCATATGCCCGCCACGATTGCCCAACAGGCTGACGGCGCCGGTGTCCAGGTGGATGCGCGCCAAGCGCGGCAGGCTGGCAGTGCTGGTGCTCACCACGGCCAGCGCCACGTTGCCCAGGTCTGAAATGTCGAGCGAGGCATCGGCCAGTGGACCCAGGCCGAGGGAGCCCACCGTGGTCAGCACGCCCAAGTTGGGCGAGACCGCAGGCTGCACGCCTTCGCGCGAGCCTTGCAGCACCAGCGTGCCCAGGCGGCGGTCGATGGCGTAGTTGGTGGTGAGCTTGTCGTTCTGGGTGTTGTAGGTGTAGCCTGCAGCCACCACGTCGGGCGGGGTGCCGGCGTGGCGGTCATTGGGGGCGTAGGCCAGTTTCGGGTCGGTCTGCAAGCCGGCGGCTTGGGCGTCAAAGTCGATCACGGCCGCCGTTTCAGGGTGCAGGCGGTGGTTGCTGCCGTTGCTTTGCACCACCCGAATGCGGTCTGCGGCCGGGTTGAAGTCAAAGCCGACCGGGCCATCGCCCAGCGCCAGTGGCGTGGCCGCCGGGTTCACCACCTGTGCTTTGCCTTGGCTCGGGTCCAGCGTGTACAGCGTGCCGCTGCGGCCCAAGCCGTACATCACGCCTTTGGCGACGCGGTAGTCGATGCCCACCAACTGGTCTCCCGCCAGCAAACCGCTCAAGGTGCTGGTGCGCAACGCTTTCTGGGGGGTGGCTGCGTTGATCTGAACCAGCTTTTGGGTCGCGGTCAACACCCACACCGACGGCGGCAGCTCTGGGCGTGCGGGCCGTTCAGCGGCTTGTGCCTGGGCCAGTCGGGGTGCCAGGGCGCCCAGCGCGCACCCCACCAGCAAGCCTGATGCCAACAGGATGCGCCAACACATGGCGGCATTCGACGTTGTGTGGACTGGGGTGGCGATCGTGCGAGATGTTGACGACAACGACGTCATGGCGCAATGCTCCTTGGTATATGAACGCTTGGTGGCCCAGCGTTGGCACAAGTGTAGGTCCAATCGGCTGCGTTTCACGACACCGCGCGCAAGGCCGGTGGGACGGTGCGGGCTTCTCGGAGACAATAGACGCCAATGAACCGGTCAGACGCACTTTCGCCCGATCTTTTGCTGGCAGAGATGATGCTGGAACGCCGCCCGCGCGTTTTGGTGGTGGACGACCAAGACGTGCTGCTGCAAGCCATGGCGGCCTTGTTCGGGGCTGACCACGATGTGAGCCTGACCACTCAGGGCGAACGGGTGCTGGCCCTGGCCATCCACCACCAGCCGGACTTGATTCTGTTGGACGTGGTGATGCCCGGGCTCAGTGGCTACGACGTGTGCCGCCAGCTCAAGGCCGATCCGCAGACGCGGGACATTCCGGTGATTTTCCTGACCGGCCAATCCGACGTGGAATCTGAGGCCCTGTGCTTCGGTTTGGGTGCGGTGGATTTCATCGCCAAACCCTTCCATGCCGAGGTGGTGCGGGCTCGCGTTCGCACCCACCTCACGCTCAAGCAGCAAAGCGATTTGCTGCGCCGCTGGGTGTTCGTGGACGGCTTGACCGGCATTGCCAACCGGCGCCATTTTGACGAGCGCCTGCAAACCGAGTGGGGGCGGGCCGAGCGCACCGGCAAGCCCCTGAGCCTGCTGTTGCTGGATGTGGACCACTTCAAGGACTTCAACGACCGTTTGGGCCACCAGGCGGGCGACGATTGCTTGCGGCTGGTGGCGCGCGCGGTCACGTCCGCCATTCGCCGTCCGGGCGATTTGACCGCGCGCTACGGCGGCGAAGAATTTGTGTGCCTGCTGCCCGACACCGACGAAGCCGGGGCCGTGTCGCTGGCCGAAGCGGTGCGGCAGCGAGTGCCCGACGACGTTGCGGCGTCGGGCTTGCACGAACCCGCCTGGCCCCGCGTGACGGTTTGCATAGGCGTGGCCACCTGGCGTGCCGACCACCACCGCAGCGCTGCCGATCTGCTATTTCAGGCCGACCACAATCTTTACCGCGCCAAAGCCGGTGGGCGCGATGCGGTGTGCCACGGCACCGTTGTGGCGGGTGCGCGCCTGAACTGATTTCACCGGGGCTTGATCCAGCGCAATTACAAGCTGCGAACCGATGCCCGGGTTGTATGGTCCAATGACAGGCAGTCCCCGTACAGCCACGGGTATTTTCGCTCGCCGCAACCTCGCATGATTCGTCGTCACAGCCTTTACTTGTCTTTGCTGACGCGCGCCGTCTGGGTGACGGTGGCCAGTGGCGCCCTGGCCGCCTGGGTGCTGTACATGGGCATTCTGGTGCCCGAAGAAGTGCACCAGTTGCGGGTGGCGGCCGACAAAGCGCTTTCCAGCTTGGAGCTGCGCCTGAAAGCCAAGGCCGAGGCGACCGCTGCGATTGCGGTGGCCATTGCGCGCGACGACACCGTGCGCAACGGGTTGATGCAAAAGGACACCGAGGCGCTGACCAGCGTGATCGCCGATTTGCGCCAGGATTACGCCGACCTGACCGACTACCAGTCGGTCCAAGCGCAGGTCATGGACCCAACACGCCGCATTCTGGCGCGTTCCTGGGCGCCGGTGGGCCCAGACGAGTTTGGCAGTCACCCCTTGATCGACCAGATGCTGGCGTACCGAGAGGCCAAATCGAGCTTCGGCGTCGGGCGCGCTGGGGTAGGGGTGATTGGCTTTTCGCCGGTGTTGCACCAAGGGCAGCTGGTGGGCATGGTCTCGGTCACCAAAGGGGTGGGGTCCATCGTTCGCGAATTGAAGGAGCTGTCGATTGACTGGGTGTTGGTTCTGGAAGACGCCGCCATCCAGAACCGATTCGGTGGCCAACTGCCGCCGGTGTTTCAGGGCAATCCGGTCGTTCGAGAAGGGCGCAGCCTGGCGCACCCCCAGTGGTTTGAAGTGGCTGACGTGGACTGGGTCAAGCAGCACTGGGACGACATCGTGGCCGCCATTGAGCCGAGCTTCGTGGGCGACCGGGTCGTGGTCACCCAGCCGCTGCGGGATGAAGCGGGCGTGGTCATCGCGCGCCAGATCCTGTTGCTCGATGCGACACCGCTGCTTGTCGAAAAGAATGCGTTCCGCAACCACCTGGCGCTGATCGTGCTGGGCATTACGGTCTTGCTGATCCTGATGTCCGCTTTGTTGCTGCGAGACGTGCGTGTCAAGGTGTTGCGGCCGGTGCGGGCCATGACCGACTCCATGCGCGACGTCATCAAGCGGCAGCGCTTTGACCACAAAATGCCCGTGTCCGGCCAGGACGAGGTGGCGCAGGTGGTTGAAGGCTTCAATGAGCTGCTCAGCACCCTGCGTTCCGCGCTGGACGATGCCAACCTGGCCGTCAACTCGGCGGCCAAGGGCGATTTCGCGGCCCGCATGAACGGGCGCTACGAAGGCAGCCTGGAGCAGCTGCGCCGAGGTATCAACCAAGCCATTGTGGATTGGGGCGGGGCCCAGGAAAAGCTGGTGGACGCAGTGAAGACGCGCAGCATGTTCCTGGCCAATATGAGCCACGAAATCCGCACGCCCATGAACGCGGTGATTGGCATGGCGCACCTGGCGCTCAAAACCGATCTCACGGTCGAGCAGCGCGAGTACGTGCAACACATCCACGATGCGGGCAACTCCTTGCTGGGGGTGATCAACGACATCCTGGACTTTTCCAAGATTGAGGCGGACAAGATCGCCATTGAGCACATTCCCTTCCGCATGGAGGATTTGCTGGCCAATGCGCTGCTGATGGTGCGCCAGCCCGCCGCCACCAAGGGGCTGGAATTGGTGCTGGACTTGCCGCGCTTTGGCTTGACCGGGCCAGACGGGGTGTTCTTGGGCGATCCATTGCGCCTGGGCCAGATTTTGACCAACCTGCTGTCCAACGCGGTGAAGTTCACCACCAGCGGCACGGTGCGCTTGTCGGCACGGGTGACCACGGGCCCCGACGAGCCCTTGGTGGGTTTGTGCCTGAGCGTTCAAGACACCGGCATTGGCATGACGCCCGAGCAACAGGCGCGGCTGTTTCAGGCCTTCACCCAGGCCGACGGTTCCACCACCCGCCGCTTTGGCGGAACTGGCTTGGGGCTCGCCATTTCGCGCCGGCTGGCGCAGTTGATGGGCGGCGACATTGAGGTGAACAGCGAGCCGGGCGTGGGCAGCCGTTTTGACTTGGTGTTGAAGCTGGAGCATGGTTCGCCCCAAGCTGCAGCCACCACCATACAGCCCTTGTTCCTGAACTGCCTGGTGGTAGACGACAACCCGATGGCGGCCCAGGCACTGGCTGCGCTGCTGCACCGCTTTGGCGCCGAGGTGGAGGTGGTGGACAGCGGCGCAAAAGCACTGGCTCTGCTGGAAGCGGGCCGCCATTTCGACCTCGCCTTCATCGACTGGATCATGCCCGAGATGGACGGTGAAGCCTTGCTGGAGGCCCTGAACGACCCGGCGCAGGTACCCACGGGCGGCATTCGTCAGGTGGTCGTGGTATCAGCCCACGACGCTGAACAGCTGCGGGCCCGGGCCATGGAGCTTGGCGCCATGCGCGTGATGACCAAGCCAGTGCTGCCCGAGCAGCTGCGCAATTTGCTCAAGGTTCGCACCATCGCGGCGCCGTCGCCCGCTGGCACCTCGGCCAGTGAAGCCTTGACGCTGCGCGGTTTGCGGGTATTGCTGGTGGAGGACAACCTCGTCAACCAGGTGCTGGCCCGCAAGCTGCTGGAGGCACAGGGCGTGAGCGTTGACATTGCCGGCGATGGCCAGAAGGCGTTGGACCGTCTGGCCGAAGTGGGGCCAAGCCACTACCACGTGGTGCTGATGGATTTGCAGATGCCGGTGATGGACGGCTACACCGCCGTGCAGCGGCTGCGGGCTGACGCCCAGTTCGACGCCCTGCCCATCATCGCGATGACGGCGCATGCCATGCGCGAAGAGGTGGAGCGCTGCGCCGCGCTGGGCATGAACGACCACATCACCAAGCCCATCAACCCCGAGAAGATGTACCAGGCCTTGGCGCGGTTTGTGCCTTGAGTGGTTGGCATGCGTTTGGGCTGGTGGGTTTGTCACCCCGGCGTAACCCCAATAAAAAGGCCAACCCTTGCGAGTTGGCCTAAGTGTTTGATTTTATTGGTGCCGGAAAGAGGAATCGAACCCCCGACCTTCTCATTACGAATCAGAAGCTTGCTTAATTTATAAGCATGCACGAAATTGAACGGCTCTATATAAAACAACAATTTAGTGGATAATCCGTTGAACGGTTTTTGACCTTGGTGCTTTGTTTTGTACCGTTCGTGCTAGCCCGGTGCTAGCCCGGCGCCAGGGTAGGGGGTACGCAGTGGAGCAGATGCACCTGACCAAGACGGCCATATTGGGAATTGAGCCGCCTGCACCAGGCCGCCGTCGTACCGTTTATGACAGTGGCATCAACAAGCTGGCATTGCGCATCACCCACGCCGGCACCAGAACGTTTTATGTGGTCAAGCGGGTGGGCGCCTCAATGGTGTGGCTGAAACTGGGCGTTTTCCCCGATATGACGGTGGAGCAGGCTAGGAGAGAGGCCGCCAAGGCGTTGGGCAGCTTCGCCAGCGGTGACAACCCCGCCGCTGTGAAGCGGTCATTCAAGGCAGAGCCGACCTTCGCCGATGCCTTTGCAGACTTCCTTTCGGACAAGCGCAAGCGCGATGGATCGCCCATCAGCGAAAAGACGAAGAGGGACTATCGCGACTTGCTCAGGCTGTACATGGATGGTTTTGCTGGCCGCAAGCTGTCGGCCATTGAGCGGGTGGACGTGCGCAGCCTGCGCGACCGGGTGAACAAAAAGAGCCCGGCCCAAGCCGACAAGGTGGTGGCCATGGTGTCTGCCGTCTACAACCACATGAAGAGCCACGACCGTTTTTCGGGTGCCAATCCGGCCGAAGGCGTTCAGAAAAACGCACCAGTTCAGCGGGACCGCTTCATTCAGGCGCGCGAGATGCCGCATTTCTTCCGTGCGCTGGCCGAGGGGCCCACCGAAGCCATGCGCGACTTCTTCTTGCTGGCGCTGCTGACGGGTTTGCGCCGGTCCAACGTGGCGGCCATGCGCTGGGCCGACGTGAACCTGGACGAAGCCGTTTGGCGGGTGGAGATAACCAAGAACGGTACCCCGCAGAATGTGGCGCTCAGCCCGGAGGCGGTGGA
This sequence comes from uncultured Macromonas sp., assembly GCA_964524855.1. Lineage (GTDB taxonomy): Bacteria > Pseudomonadota > Gammaproteobacteria > Burkholderiales > Burkholderiaceae_C > CAZGDZ01. Next base: position 676 of record CAZGDZ010000116.1, on the reverse strand, counting down.
GGTGTTGCAGGCCCGCCGGCGCCACAAGTTGCCGGGGGATGTGTACGTCTTCCCGTCGGACAGCGCATCAGGCCACATCGAGGAACCCAAGAACGCATGGAGCAGAGTGCTGATGCTGGCCAGCGTGTTCAGCCTTTGCGAGGCCATGCAGTTGAACGACGACGACCTGGCCGCTGTGGAGGATATGCGGGTGAAGGGGCTGGAGCGGGCGCTGGACTTTGTGCGCGGCATGGCACGCGCCAAAGGCATCGACCCGGCACCGCATGAGGTGCACAACCTGCGCATTCACGACCTGCGCCGCACCTTGGGCAGTTGGCAGGCCCGGGCGGGCGCCAGCCTGACCATCATCGGCAAGAGCCTGAACCACAAGACCCACCAGGCGACGGCGATTTACGCCCGGCTCGACCTGGACCCGGTACGTCAGTCGGTCAACACTGCCACATCGGCCATGTTGGAGGCGGCCGGCCTGAAGCAGGGCGGGGAGGTGTTGAAACTCCCGATCAAGAAACCGCGTGTGGCGTAACGGTGCTTTTTAAGATACTATGATTGAACTCAGGATATACACCGACACCCAAGACCGGGCGCCGTTTGCCGAGTGGGTGGAGGGCCTGCGCGATGTGCGGGCGCGCGCCATCATCCGGGCGCGGCTGGCCAAAGTGCAGGCCGGCAACTTGGG
>CAZGDZ010000115.1:5323-6896 GCA_964524855.1 uncultured Macromonas sp. | reverse complement strand
GGCAACCGCACCGGCCTCGCCCCCGGCAAAACGCCGCTGGCGGTGGAGCAGCAACTGCTCAAACGCATCCCTGCGCGTTTTCTGGAAGACGCACACCATTGGCTCATCTTGCATGGCCGCTATGTGTGCCAGGCCCGCAAGCCGCAATGTGGCCGCTGTGCGGTGGCGGCCTATTGCGGCTACAAAGCCAAAACACCCTGACGCCGTGTCGGCCCCACGCACCCTGCCCTGGCTGGAACCTGGCGAACCGTTTCCGCCGGTGGCGCAAGCCTGGACTGCCCGCGATCCCATCCCGGGTTTGCTCGCGGCCGGCGGCGCGCTGGACACGGCCACCCTCACCGCCGCCTACCGCCAAGGCATCTTCCCTTGGTACAGCGCCGACCAGCCCATTCTCTGGTGGAGCCCAGACCCCCGCATGGTGCTGCGCCCTGAAGACTTTCGGCTGCACCCCTCACTGCGCAAGACGCTGCGCAGCGCAGAGCGACAAGGTCGGCTCGACATTCGCATTGACACCGCGTTCGAAACCGTCATCCGCGCTTGCGCACACACGCCCCGCAAGGGCCAGAACGGCACCTGGATCGTGCCCGAGATGGTGGACGCCTACATCGCGCTCCACCGCGCTGGCCATGCCCACAGCGTGGAAACCTGGTGGGACGGCGAGTTGGTCGGCGGCCTTTACTGCGTCAACCAAGGAAGCATGGTGTTCGGCGAATCCATGTTCAGCCACCGCAGCAACGCTTCCAAGATCGCCCTCGCGGCCCTGGTGGCCTGCTGCCTTGCCTGGGACGTGCCGGCCATCGACTGCCAGCAAAACACCTCACACCTTGCGTCTCTGGGCGCCGCCGAGATGACTCGCTCCTCATTCATCCGAACGGTAGAAACGGCGATTGCACTGCCGACTCCCACGTGGGCGTGGTCCCCTCTATACTGGTCACACTGGCTGAGCGATAACACTTTCCAAGCTGTCGAACACGACCCCTCCAGGCTGTGACTCACCCTCAGGAACTCCCCCTCGAAGCCGTGCAGTTCTATGCCACGGCCCCCTACCCCTGCAGCTACCTGGAGGGAAGGCAAGCCCGCTCCCAGGTCGCCACCCCCAGCCACCTCATCCACCACGACACGTATTCCGAGCTGGTCATGCGCGGTTTTCGGCGCAGTGGCGTGTTCACCTACCGCCCCCACTGCGACGGCTGCCGCGCCTGCGTACCACTGCGCATTCCCGTCCAGCGCTTTCAACCCAACCGCAGCCAACGCCGGACGTGGCAGCAACACGCCAACCTGCAAGTCCGCGTACTGACCCTGGGGTTCGATGACGCCCACTACCGCCTCTACCAGCGTTACCAGCACCACCGCCACCCCGGTGGCGGCATGGACCACGACAACCCCGACCAGTACAGCCAGTTTCTGCTGCAAAGTCGCGTCAACTCAAGGCTGGTGGAATTTGTGCTGCCCGCACACGACGGCCAGCCGGAGCAACTGAAAATGGTGTCGGTGGTGGACGTGCTCAATGATGGTCTGTCGGCCGTCTACACCTTCTACGAGCCGAATGACCGCGCCGCCTACGGCATTTACA
>CAZGDZ010000115.1:0-5299 GCA_964524855.1 uncultured Macromonas sp. | reverse complement strand
CTCGCAGGCGCAAAGCTTGCACCTGCCCCACGTTTACCTGGGGTACTGGATCGAAAACAGCCCCAAAATGCGCTACAAAAGCCATTTTCACCCCCACGAAGTGCTGCGAAATGGCCACTGGGCGACATCCGAGCCCTGAAATACCCGCAGCAAGGTGCACGGGCGACATTTCACCTTATAAAATGTCCGCATCAACCGCACCACCCATGACACGCAGACCAGAAACCCTCCCCAGCCAACCCAGCGTCCAGGTTCTGGAACGCACCTTCCAATTGCTGGAGGTACTGGCGTCGCGTGAAGAAGCGGTCAGCCTCAAGGAAATCAGCGAGAGAACAGGGCTACACCCGTCCACCGCCCACCGCATCCTGAACGACCTCACCATCGGTCGCTTTGTGGACCGGCCTGAGCCTGGCAGTTACCGGCTCGGCATGCGACTGCTGGAACTGGGCAACTTGGTCAAAGCCCGCCTCAGTGTGCGCGACACCGCGTTGGGCCCCATGCGCGATCTGCACAAGCAAATCCAGCAGCCCGTCAACCTGAGCGTGCGGCAAGGCGACGAGATCGTCTATGTGGAGCGTGCTTACAGCGAACGGTCCGGCATGCAGGTGGTTCGCGCCATCGGCGGCCGCGCCCCGCTGCACCTCACTTCGGTGGGCAAGCTGTTCCTGGCGGCAGACGACCCGCAGCGTGTTCGTGCTTATGCCACCCGCACCGGTTTGATGGGAAACACCCGCAACAGCCTGACGCAACTCGCGGTGCTGGAGCGGGAGTTGGCGCAATGCCGGCGCCTGGGCGTAGCCCGCGACAACGAAGAGTTGGAAATGGGCGTGCGCTGCATGGCCGCCGGCATCTACGATGACCAAGACAAGCTGGTAGCCGGCCTCTCCATTTCAGCGCCCGCCGACCGGCTGGATGAAAGCTGGCTGCCCAAGTTGCGCGACACAGCCGAACTGATCAGCAACGCGCTGGGGCACCGCAAACCAGCGCTCTAAGCCTTCGCGCCCTGCGCGCGGGACTCAGCTCCGCCCGCCGTCAGCCATCAGTCCCTGGGAAAACAGTGCCGACTCGGCCCAGCGGCGCAGCCGTTCGGCATCGCCAATGCGAGCGGCTGGCCCAGCCGCGTCCAGCAACACCATGATCAACTGGCGGCCCGCCACGCTGACCTGCATGACCAAGCAACGGCCAGCCTCACGGATGTAGCCCGTTTTCTGCAAGCCGATGTTCCAGTTGTCGTCATGCACCAACCGGTTGCTGTTCCGGTATTGCAACACGCCACGGCCGCTGGCCACTTGGTAAGACGGCGAGGTGGACAGATCGCGCAGCATAGGGCGCTCGTAAGCCACGGTGGCCAACGCGGCCAAGTCACGCGCGCTGGAACGATTGTCGCTGGACAAACCCGTCGGGTCCACAAAGCGAGTGTCCGTCATGCCCAATTCGGCTGCGCGTTCGTTCATGCGACGCACGAATGCCTGCACACCACCGGGGTAGGTACGCCCCAGGGCATGGGCAGCCCGGTTCTCGCTCGACATCAAGGCCAAATGCATAGCTTCGGCCCGAGACAGACGCGAACCCACCGCCAGACGCGAACCACTGTTTTTGAGTCGGTCTACATCTGCGCTTTCGATGGTGATGGTTTCGTCCATCGACAGCTGAGCTTCGGAAATCAGCAAACCGGTCATCAGCTTGGTCAGCGACGCGATCGGCAGCACCGCCGTGTCGTTCTTGCCCAGCAAAATTTCGTGCGTGCTCTGGTCAATCACCAGCACCGCGCTGGAGTTGAGGTTGAGTGGATCGTCCACCTTGCGCAAACCCAACTGATCACCCACCGAGAGCACCACGGGTGCTGCAGCCGCGACTGCCACTGGCTTGGCGGGGCGCTGGGTCTGCCGAGCCACCACCGTTTTCGCACCAGCATTGTCCACCCGTTTTTTGACCGCCTTCGCCACCTTGGTGGACTTCTTGGCCTGAGCCTGCTTTTTCTGCTGCGCCACTTTCTGTTTGCTGGTGCTCGCCTGCGCCACAGGCGCAAGTGCCACGCAACCTGCAGCCAGCAGCGCAGTCAACAACGCTTGGCGCGAAACGCTGAAAAAGCGGGAATAAAACATGGCGGTTCCCTCAAACTCCAAATAACACCTGCAGTATAGAAGGAAAACCTGGAAAAACAATAAAAAACATGGGCTTGCGACCTTTTTTTAAGAGATCGCCGCAACAGGCTCGTGCGCGGGAGTCATCCAACCCCCGCGAACGCCCCATCAGCCCTGTGCGGCCACCCGATCTGCCTTGCTGTGCAGCTTGTTCAGCGCGCTCAGGTAAGCCTTGGCCGACGCCACCACGATGTCTGGATCGGCCCCCACGCCATTGACCACCCGACCACCGTGCTGCAAGCGCACCGTCACTTCGCCCTGGCTTTCGGTGGAGCCGGTGGTGATGGCATTCACCGAGTACAGCAACATCTCCGCCCCACTCTTGACATGGGTTTCAATCGCCTTCAACGATGCATCCACCGGGCCATTGCCTTGGGCCTCGCCGACCAACTCCTTGCCATCTATGGTGAAAATCACGCGGGCGTGCGGACGCTCCCCAGTTTCGCTCTGCTGGGCCAGCGAAACCAAACCGTACTGCTCTTTCTCGGGCGTGACGCTCTCATCGCTCACCAGCGCCAGAATATCCTCGTCAAAAATCTCACTCTTGCGATCAGCCAGCTCCTTGAACTTGGCGAAAGCAGTGTTGATGTCGGTTTCCGACTCCATTTGAATGCCTAACTCTTCCAGCCGCTGCTTGAACGCGTTGCGACCACTGAGTTTGCCGAGCACGATCTTGTTGGCGCTCCAACCCACATCTTCAGCGCGCATGATTTCATAGGTATCTCGCGCCTTGAGCACGCCGTCCTGGTGAATACCGCTGGCATGGGCAAACGCGTTCGCGCCCACCACGGCCTTGTTCGGCTGCACCACAAATCCGGTGGTCTGGCTGACCATGCGGCTGGCGGGCACAATCTGGGTGGTGTCGATGTCCACGTCCAAGCCGAAATAGTCACGCCGGGTTTTGACCGCCATCACGATTTCTTCCAGCGAACAGTTGCCCGCCCGCTCACCCAGCCCGTTGATGGTGCACTCCACCTGGCGCGCACCGCCAATCTTCACACCCGCCAGCGAGTTGGCCACCGCCATACCGAGGTCGTTGTGGCAATGCACCGACCAGATGGCTTTGTCGGAATTCGGCACCTTCTCACGCAAGGTCTTGATGTAGTTGCCGTACAACTCAGGAATGGCGTAGCCCACCGTGTCGGGAATATTGATGGTGGTGGCGCCTTCTTTGATCACCGCCTCCACCACACGGGCCAGAAAGTCGATGTCGGAGCGGTAGCCGTCTTCGGCGCTGAACTCAATGTCCTCGATCAAGTTGCGGGCAAAGCGCACCGATTGCTTCGCTTGCTCCAACACCTGCTCGGGCGTCATGCGCAGCTTTTTCTCCATGTGCAACGGCGACGTGGCAATGAAAGTATGGATACGCGCGCGGTTGGCCCCCTTGAGCGCCTCGGCCGAACGGGCAATGTCACGGTCATTGGCCCGCGACAGCGAACAAACCGTTGAATCCTTGATCTGATCGGCGATGGTCCGAACCGCTTCAAAGTCACCGTTGGAGCTGGCCGCAAAACCGGCCTCAATCACATCCACCTTGAGGCGTTCGAGCTGGCGGGCAATGCGCAGCTTTTCGTCCTTGGTCATGGAAGCGCCGGGCGACTGTTCGCCATCGCGCAAGGTGGTGTCGAAAATAATGAGTTTGTCGGTCATGGGTGGCTCCTGGAATCTGAAAAAACAAAACGGCCCGTTGCATGTGCATACGGGCCGCTGGTGTGGAAAAAATGCGCGCTAATTCACCTGCCCGTATTGGCAACGCCTAGTAGCAGGGTGATGGCAACAAATTTCATGAGCACCAATGTAACACAAGGCCAGCCCATCGGCGAAAAAATCCGCCAAAAGGCCCGATCGATGCAGACTATGGGCTGCGCATGCAGCCGTCAATCGTGCAGGCCGCGCTCGTCCGGTTCGTCGGTGGACGTGCTGATGACACTGGTGGGGCGCCCCTTGGCCTTGCGCCAGCCGTACACCACGTAGCCCGACAGACCATACAGCACGAACAAGCCAAACAGCACCGTGGGCGGATGGATATTGATGATCGCAATGCCCAGCGCAATCAGCACAATGGCCGCAAAGGGCACGCTCTTTTTCAGGCTCAGGTCCTTGAAACTGTAAAAGGGCACATTGGTGACCATGGTCAACCCCGCGTACAGGGTGATCACAAACATCGGCCATTCCAGATCGCTGCCTGCGTAACCAGTCTCTGTCATCAACCAGATGAAACCTGCCACCAAGGCTGCAGCTGCGGGCGATGGCAAGCCCTGGAAATAGCGCTTGTCCACCACACTGGTGTTGACGTTGAAGCGCGCCAGCCGCAACGCTGCACATGCGCAATACACAAAGGCAGCGATCCAGCCCCAGCGCCCGAGGTCGCGCAGCGCCCATTCATAGGCGATCAATGCGGGGGCGGCCCCAAACGACACCATGTCGGACAGCGAATCCATCTGTTCGCCAAACGCGCTTTGGGTGTTGGTCATGCGGGCGACCCGGCCGTCCAGGCTGTCCAGCACCATGGCCACAAAAATACCCACCGTCGCCAAATCGAAACGGCCATTCATGGCCATGACCACCGCGTAAAAACCACCAAACAACGCTGCCAACGTGATCATGTTGGGCAGCACGTAAATACCCTTGTGACGCCGTTGGGCCTGGGCTTCAGGGGACTGTTGATGTTCGAAACCGTCTTGCATGGCTGGAGTGTAAGGCAGCGACAAGGCCAATGAAAAAGCCGCCCGGGTCAGGGGCGGCCTTGGAACGATGGCGAGCGCGGCTCAAGCCGCGCATGGCGCATCAGTTGCGGGTCTGGTCAACCAGCTTGTTCTTGGCAATCCAAGGCATCATCGCGCGCAACTGGGCACCCACGGTTTCAATCGGGTGCTCGGCATTCAGGCGACGGCGGGCGGTCATGCTCGGGTAGTTGGTCTTGCCTTCCAGTATGAACATCTTGGCGTATTCACCAGTCTGGATGCGCTTGAGCGCGGCGCGCATGGCTTCGCGCGACTTCTCGTTGATGACTTCGGTGCCGGTCACGTACTCGCCATACTCCGCGTTGTTGGAGATGGAGTAGTTCATGTTGGCGATGCCGCCTTCGTACATCAGATCGACGATCAGCTTCAGCTCGTGCAGGCACTCGAAGTAGGCCATTTCCGGCGCGTAGC
>CAZGDZ010000114.1:0-6952 GCA_964524855.1 uncultured Macromonas sp. | reverse complement strand
CCTTGGTGTAGTACTCGTCGCGGTAGATGAACATGATGATGTCGGCGTCCTGCTCAATCGCGCCCGATTCGCGCAAGTCAGACATCATGGGCCGCTTGTCGGTGCGCTGCTCCACCGAGCGGTTGAGCTGCGACAGCGCGATCACCGGACACTGCAACTCCTTGGCCAGCATTTTCAGGCCCCGCGAAATTTCGCCCAGCTCTGTGGCGCGGTTGTCGCCACCATCGGAGCTGGAGCCACTCATGAGCTGCAAATAGTCCACCACGATCAAGCCCAGCTTGCCACACTGGCGCGCCAAACGGCGGGCGTTGGCTCGCAACTCGCCCGGCGTCAATCCGGGCGTTTCGTCGATGTGCAGCGACACGGTGCGCAAGCGTTCGATCGCCTCCGTCAGGCGCGGCCACTCATCGTCCGTCAGCTTGCCGGTGCGCAAATGACCCTGGTTGATGCGCCCGATCGAGCCGACGACACGCACCGCCAACTGGGCGGCACCCATTTCCATCGAGAACACCGCGACGGGCAAACCCTCGTTCAGTGCCACATGCTCGGCGATGTTGATCGCAAAGGCGGTCTTGCCCATACTGGGGCGCGCCGCCAGCACCACCAAGTCACCCGCTTGAAGACCCGAGGTCATCCGATCCAGATCGATAAATCCAGTGGGCACACCCGTGACGTCCATCGGGTTGTCTGCCATATCCTGCACGCGGTCCAGCAGGTCCACCACCAGGGTGTCCATGGACTGGAAGCCCTGCTTCATCCGCGAGCCTTCCTCGCCGATGTTGAAGATCTTTTGCTCCGCCTCGTCCAGAATGTTGGCGACCGGTTTGCCTTTGGGGTTGAAAGCCTGGGTGGCAATTTCATCGCTGGCGGAAATCAACTTGCGCAGAATCGCGCGCTCGCGCACGATTTCCGCGTAACGCCTAATGTTGGCAGCACTGGGCACGTATTGGGCCAGCGAGTTCAGGTACGCCAATCCACCCACCGCTTCGGCTTTGCCCTGGCTCTGCAACTGCTCGAAAACAGTAATCACGTCCGCCGGTTTGCTGGCGTTGATCAAGGCGGCGATGGCCCCATACACCAACTGGTGTTCCGCGCGGTAGTAGTCGCTCTCTTTGATCAGGTCACCCACCCGGTCCCAAGCACCGTTGTCCAGCAACAGCCCGCCGAGCACACTGGATTCGGCCTCCACCGAATGGGGCGGGACACGCAACAACGCGACCTGACGGTCCTCGCCGTACGAAGTCATCGAGGCATCCAGATCATCCAGAGGAAAAATGTCTGACATGGCGTATTCCTTGAGCCGGTTGATTATGCAGGCAGCGGCACGGCAGAAAAATCAAAAGCCCTTGCAGGCAGGGCTTGCAAGGGCTTTAATTTTGGTAGGCGCGATTGGACTCGAACCAACGACCCCCACCATGTCAAGGTGGTGCTCTAACCAGCTGAGCTACGCGCCTGGGTCGGTAACAAGACTCAAATTATAGCAGGAAAAAAGCGCTTTTGTCACCGCCTGCGCACCACCTGCACGCCCGACACGTCGGACACAGCAGACATGACCTTGGTGACCCGCGTGGCATCGGTCACCTCTACGGTGAAGGTCATCCACGCCACGCCCTTGACCGACTGGGTCTGCACCCCGATGACGTTGATCTTCTCGCGCGCGAACGCGTCGGAGATGTCGCGCAGCAAGCCCTGGCGGTCCACCGCCTCCACCGCCACGTCCACCGGGTAAAAGGCAGGCTCGGTGCCTTTGCCCTTGGCGCCACTCCATTGCACGTCAATCACACGCCCAGGGTGCTTCGCCGAGAGGTTGGCAAAATCCGGACAGTCGGCTCGGTGAATGCTGACACCTTTGCCCCGAGTCACGAAGCCGCAAATGTCGTCGGGCGGCGCCGGCTTGCAACACCGGGCCAACTGGGTCAGCAAGGAATCCACGCCCACCACCAACACGCTGCCTTGGGGCGCTTTGTCGTCGCTTCGCGCCTTGCGCAGCACCACCTCGTCGGGCGTCGGCTTGGGCTCCGGGGGGCTGAGCTGCTGCTCCACGGCACGCAAACTGAGCTCTTCCTTGCCCAATGCCTCAAACAAGGTCTGCGGGGTTGCATAGCCCAATGCCGTTGCAAGCTCTTCCAGGTTGATCGCGGTCTTGCCTTCGCGCTGCAACAGTTTGTCCAACGCCTCGCGGCCACGGGCAGCGTTGTCCTCGGCGGCGAGCGCGTTGAACCAGGCGCGCACCTTGCTCTTGGCGCGGTGGCTGACCAGATAGCCTTGCTCCGGGTTGAGCCAGTCGCGCGAGGGCCCGCCTTCCTTGGCGGCCACGATTTCCACCGTCTGGCCGTTCTCCAGACGGGTGTTCAGGGGCACCATGGCGCCGTCGATGCGGGCACCACGGCAGCGGTGGCCCAGGTCGGTGTGCACCGTGTAGGCAAAATCCACTGGAGTGGCGCCTTGCGGCAGCTCGACAATGGCCGCGTTCGGCGTCAGCACGTAAATGCAGTCGTCAAACAATTCGTTGGCGGCACCGCTCAGGTCGCGCTGCCAGGCCAGCAACTGGCGCAACACCGCAATTTTGGCGTCGTAGTCGGAACTGGCGGTCACGCCCGCATAGCCTTTGGCGCCAGCCTCTTTGTAGGCCCAGTGCGCGGCCACGCCATGCTCGGCGTGGTCGTGCATGGCCTGGGTGCGGATCTGGATTTCGAACGCCCGGTCGTGTCCGTCGCGCACCACCGTGTGCAAAGACTGGTAGCCGTTGGGCTTGGGTTTGGCGATGTAATCGTCAAACTCTTCAGGCACCGGGCTGAAATGCGCGTGCACATAGGCCAGCACACGGTAACAGTCGTCAATTTCGGGCACCACCACACGCAAGGCCCGGATGTCGAAAACTTGGTCAAAGTCGAGCGACTTGCCCCGCATCTTTTTGACGATGCTGAAAATGTGTTTGGGCCGGCCCTGCACTTCAGTGGCAATGCCTTGGGCGAGCAATTCACCCTCCAGCGACAGCCGCACCTGCTCGACATGGCTTTCGCGCTCTACCCGCTTTTCATCGAGCAGGCGCGCAATCTGTTTGTAGGTGTCGGGTTCCAGGAAGCGGAAGGACAAATCTTCCATTTCCCACTTGATCTGCCAAATGCCCAGCCGGTTGGCCAGGGGGGCAAAAATGTGCAGCGATTCGTGGGCCAGATCCCGATCGGGCAGGGTTTTGGCCGCGGCGTGGTAGCGCAGGGTCTGCAAGCGCGAAGCGAGGCGCAGCATCACCACCCGCAGATCGCGTGAGAACGCCAGCAACATCTTGCGGATGTTCTCGGTCTGGCTCGCGTCCAGTTCGGACACCGGCGCCTTGCTGCTGGGCGCAGCGCCGCCCTGCTCTTGCTGAGCCAGCCTCTGCGCCCTGACCTGGGCCGCCTTCAGCCTGGCTTGGCGTTGCAGCTGCACCAGCTTGGTGGTTTCCATCGCCACATCGGCAAAATCGGTGCCGAAGGCTTTGGCGATCACCTCGCGCGGGCGGTTCAGGTGCTGGCAGGCGTACACCAGGTACACCGTGGCCTGCATGTCGGGCGTGCCACCAATGTGGCGCAGGATGTTGACCACCGCATCGGCGTGAACCAACGTGTTTTCGCCGCTGTCCAGCGATTCGGCCGCCAGCAAAGGCTCGGCAAAAGCGCGGGCGCGCGAAAGCGACAAACCGGAAGTGTCGGGCGGATGCTCGCCCGCCAGCGCCGCTGCGATGGCGGTGTGCGGGGGCTCAAGGGTCGATTCGGTCAGCAAGGGATCTCTCATCATGGCGCCAGCAGGAACCCCGTCACGGCGGCGACCTGTTCGGGTGCCACCCAAGTGGGGGCGTGGCCAACGCCGGCAAACTCCACCAAGTGGGCTCGCGGCCCACGGAGCGTCATTTGGTGGGCGGTTTCGGCCGCCAGCAAATCGGACTGGCTGCCGCGAAGCAGCAAGGTCTGTGCCGTGATCGCATCGTACATTTGCCACAGCAAAGCTTGGCCTTCGGCCGCCGCGCGCTGGGCTTGCTCGGTGTGCTGCGGGGCGAGCAAGGCTTTGAAAGGCACACCAATGCTGGGGTCGTAGTGCAAGGCCCAACCGCCTTCCACCGGCCGCAGCATCGGGCGGGTCAGGGCCAGCCATTGTTCGGGCGTGTGGGGGCCGAAACCGGTGGAAATGGCCCACACCGCGTCCGCAGCGGCTTGTTCAGACGGATACACCGGCTGCACGCCCACGTAATCGGCAATGCGCCGCAACGCCTGCGGCTCGATCACTGGCCCCACGTCGTTCAGCACCAGGCGGCGCAAGCCCACCGCCGGCTGCGAGGCCAAGGCCAGGCCAATCAACCCACCCATGCTGGTGCCCACCCAATCGATGTTGAGGGCGTAGGGCTCGGCCGAACCGGTGGCGGCGGCATGGCGCTGGCGCAGGTGCGCGAGCAACACCGCCAAATCGGTGGCATAGGTGGGCACCTGGTAAGCCATGGGGTCGGCCAACCAGTCGCTGTGGCCACGACCTGCCACGTCCACACACACCACGCAGGCGCGGTGGGCCAGCGCGCGGGCCAGCACGTCAAAGTCGCGGGCCTGGCGGGTGAGCCCGTGCACGCAAACCACCACATGGGGCGGACAGGCCATGCCGGTGGCATTCCACTCCCACCAGGCCAGGCGCCGCTCGGCGCTGTGTGCGGCTTTGGGGCCGGGCACATCCAGGTGGTGCAAAACGGGTTCCATGGTTATCTCCCGAGGGCTGGCAACCGCAGCCACCGCCCTCACATCCGTGATAATGACCGGGAATCACAGCCGGCCCAAGCCCCTTGTGGCGGCTGGCCGACGACTCCCCGATGGCTCTGATCGTAATGGAAATGGAGAACGTTTCATGCTGACCAACAAGACCGCCCTTGTCACCGGCTCCACCAGTGGCATCGGTTTGGGCATTGCCAAGGCGCTGGCCCGTCAGGGGGCCAATATTGTGCTCAACGGTTTTGGCGACGTAGAAGCCGCCAGGGCCGAGGTGGCCGCATTGGGCGTGCGCGTGGCGTACCACGGAGCCGACATGAGCAAGCCCGCTGAAATCGAAGCCATGATGCAAGCTGCCGCGAGCGAGTTCGGACGGGTGGACATTCTGGTGAACAACGCGGGCATTCAGCATGTGGCGAGCGTGGAAGACTTTCCGGTGGACCGGTGGGATGCAGTGATTGCGATCAACCTGAGCAGCGCGTTCCACACCAGCCGGCTGGCACTGCCGGCCATGAAAGCGGCCAACTGGGGGCGCATCATCAACGTGGCTTCGGTACATGGGCTGGTGGGTTCGGCGCAAAAGTCGGCTTATGTGGCGGCCAAGCATGGCATCGTGGGCCTGACCAAGGTGACCGCGCTGGAAAACGCGACGACCGGTGTCACCTGCAACGCCATTTGCCCCGGCTGGGTGCTGACACCGCTGGTGCAAAAGCAGGTGGACGCCAAAGCGGCAGCCCTGGGCCTGACCAACGAAGAAGCAACCAAGCTGCTGCTGGGGGAAAAAGAGCCGTCGATGCAGTTCACCACTCCTGAGGAACTGGGCGAACTGGCGGTGTTTTTCTGCTCACCGGCCGCCAACAATGTGCGCGGCGTGGCCTGGAACATGGACGGCGGCTGGACCGCCCAATGACCCCACTGGACACGGTACGCATCATTTCATCTGCACACTGCCCGACACGGTGACCTGAACCAGGCTCTTGCCTGGTTCGGTGGACACCGGCGCTGCAGACATGGCGGCGCCCATTTCCGCCGCCACCATCAGCCGCGGTCGGGCCGTTGGTGGCAAACCGGCTTCGCCGATGGACACTTCGCGCACACTGTAGCCTTTGAAGCCGAAGTCCTGCGCGACCTGCTGCGCCTGGGTTTTGAAGCGCGCGATGGCCTGCTGGCGCACCTCGGCTTCGACCCGCTGACTGGCATCGCGGCTGACCGAAAAGTACATCTGCGAGACGACCATGCCTGGGGTGTCGCCAGCGAGAGCGGCCACCTTGGCCACATCGCGCCCCTGTAGAAGGATTTCGGCTGTGCCCTGCCAGCCCACGATTTGCCCTTCACGCCCATGCCGGGGTTGCACCATGAAGGCACCGGTGCTGATGTCCAGGCCCGCACCGGCCTTGCTGCGCGCGTGGTTCAGCGCGCGGTCCAGCACCGATTTCAACTGGTTTTGCACCGTGCCCGCATCGGTTGCCTGGTGGCGCACCACCAACACGGCGGTCAGCCAGTCCTGCACCACTTCTTGCTGTGCCGTGGCGCTGAGCTGAACCACGTTTTCAGGAGCAGGCATCATCTGCGCCTGCACACTGCCGGCGGCTACCAACAGCGCCCATGGCAAGGCCCAACGGGCCACACGCTGGGTGGGTGACATCGTTTGAACGGGGGGTGTAGCGGCATGCATGGCGTCCTCCTGGCAGTTGGGTAGATGTTCAGTGTGCCAGCTTGTTGAAGCGAAACCACAGCCCTGACCCGCATAGGCTTGCAGTTTTGGGCAACATCTGTAACAGGCCGTCACCGGAGTGACCACGCCTGCGGTTTGGGCACTTGCGGGCCCCCGAGCCAATGCCACAATGTGCGGATTGTTTAGCCGGGAGAATCAACATGCCCACGCCCAACCCTCGCCCTGACCGCATTGTGGTGGTCGATGACGACGCCCGCATCCGTGAACTGCTGAACCGCTACCTGACCCAAGAAGGTTTTGATGTGTGGGTGGCCGAAGACGGGCGCGCACTGAACCGTCTGCTGACGCGCGACACCGTGGACCTGATCGTGCTGGACCTGATGATGCCCGGCGAGGACGGCCTGAGCATCTGCCGCCGGCTGCGGGCACAGAACGACAAAACGCCCATCATCATGCTGACTGCAAAAAGCGAAGATGTGGACCGCATCGTGGGCTTGGAAGTGGGCGCCGACGACTACCTGGGCAAGCCCTTCAACCCGCGCGAGTTGCT
>CAZGDZ010000113.1:0-6954 GCA_964524855.1 uncultured Macromonas sp. | reverse complement strand
TCGGGTGCGCGGCGCCCGGGGTTTCAGCGGCCACGGCCGGGCGCACGGCCGGCGGGGGGCGCAACTGCACCAGCCGCTCGAACTGCGCGCTGGGCTGCAATATTTCATGCTCCTCCACCCCGAAAAAATGGCACAGCCGGCGCAGCGTGTGCCCGCCCGGCCGGTGCTTGCCCGACAGGTAGCGGTTGAACTGCGGGCGGTTCAGGTCCAGCCGGCGGCACACCTCGGCAATCGACTTGTAAAAGCTGCACAGCAGGCGCAGGTTACGGGCAAAGTCCGCGTTGTCCATCGGTGTCATTGGCGCATTATGGCGCACTTAAAGTGCCAAGTAGCGCCCAAAAGCGCCAGAGCGTCAACTCCCCTGGTGCGGAGGGGTTTGGTCAAATCGCCCGCCAGCAGAGCGCACATTCCAAGCGCACGCCCACGCGGCCACCGCCGCCCAAACCAGGAGACAAACCATGTTCAATTTCACCGCCACGAACGGAGGCCCCCACCATGCTTGACCTGCTCAACGACCTGCTGTGGGGCAAAGTCCTTATCGTCGTCCTCATCGGCCTCGGCCTGTGGTTCACCATCGGCTCGCGCTTTGTGCAGTTCCGTTACTTCGGGCGCATGTTCCGCATTCTGGGTGCCAACCAGGCTTTTGCACGCGACAAGCATGGCCACCTGTCCTCGTTCCAGGCGCTGATGCTGTCGGTCGCCGGCCGGGTGGGCGGTGGCAACATTGCTGGCGTGGCAGTGGCCATCACCCTGGGTGGCCCGGGCGCCATTTTCTGGATGTGGATGGTCGGCCTCATTGGCATGGCCACCAGCTACTTTGAATGTACCTTGGCGCAGGCCTACAAGCAGGCCGAGCCCGATGGCACCTACCGCGGTGGCCCAGCCAACTACATCGTGCGCGGCATGGGCAGCCAGTGGAAATGGCTGGCCGCCGTGTACTCCGCACTGCTGCTGGTGACCTTTGGCTTCGGCTTCAACGCGCTGCAGTCCTACTCGGTCGCCACCTCGGTGAACGACGCGTTCGGCATCCCGGTGCTGGCCTCGGGCATTGTGCTGGCGCTGATCGTCGCGGCCATCGTGTTCGGTGGCGTGCGCCGCATCGCCAGCGTGGCCGAATTCCTGGTCCCCATCATGGCAGTGGGTTACCTGGCCATTGCCGTGTTCGTCATCGGCACCAATTTGGAAGCGGTGCCGGCCGTGTTCGCCCTCATCGTCAAGAGTGCTTTCGGCCTGGAGCCGGCCATTGGTGGCGGCATTGGTGCAGCCATCCTCATGGGTGTCAAGCGCGGGCTGTTCTCGAACGAAGCCGGCCTGGGCAGCGCGCCCAACGTGGCGGCCGTGGCCTACGTGCCGCACCCCGCCAGCCAGGGCATTGTGCAGGCGTTCTCGGTGTTCATCGACACCCTGGTGCTGTGCTCGTGCACCGCGTTCATCGTGCTGTTGAGCGGCGTGTACCAGCCCGGCATGGCCACCGAACTGGGCGGCGTGGCGCTGACGCAGGCTTCGCTGGCCAACATCGTGGGCGAATGGGGCCGCGTGTTCGTCAGCGTGGCGCTGATGCTGTTTGGCTTCACCACCATGGTGTACAACTATTACCTGGGCGAAAACAGCCTGAGCTTCTTCACCGGCGATAACCGTGGCGTGCTGGTGCTGTACCGCCTGGTGGTGATCGCCCTGTGCGGCTGGGGCGCCACCACCGACCTGGGCACCGCCTTCGCCTTTGCCGACGTGACCATGGGCTTGCTGGCCCTGGCCAACCTGTTCGCGCTGGCCATGCTGTTCAAGAAAGGCCTGCATCTGATGAAAGACTACGATGACCAAATTGCGGCCGGTGCTACCGAGCCCGTGTTCGATGCCAAGCGCTTCGCCGATCTGGGCGTGGACCACAAGGCCTGGGCGCTGGAGCCCGCCGATGCCGAGCGACTGGCCAAACTCGGCCAGCGCGCAGCGTAAGTCTGGCATCGCAGGGGGCCAGTCATGAGCCGCGTCTTGGTCGTGCATGCCGGGGGCACCATCGGCATGGTGGCTTCGCCCGACGGGTACCGGCCTGCGCCGGGCTTCCCCGAGCGGCTGCGCCATGCCCTGCACGCCAGCGGCAGCCCGGGCTTGCACGCCGTCGACGTGCTGGAGCTGGACCCGATCGACAGCGCCGAGCTGCGCCCCAGCGATTGGACCGTGATGGCCCAAGCGCTGGTGGAGCGCTGGGCCCAATACGACGGTTTTGTGGTGCTGCACGGCACCGACACCATGGCCTGGAGCGCGTCGGCCCTGTCCTTCCTGCTGCGTGGGATGGACAAGCCAGTCCTCTTCACCGGTTCGCAAATTCCCCTGAGCCAGCCGCGCAGCGACGGGCTGGCCAATGTGGAGTCGGCCTTGTTGCTGGCCGCCATGCCCGAGCTGCGTGAGGTGGGCCTGTGCTTTGGCCGGCGCCTGCTGCGCGGCAACCGCGCCCGCAAGCTGGCCACCGCCCAATTCGATGCTTTTGACTCACCCAATGCGCTGCCGCTGGCGGAACTGGGCATTGGCATCCACCTGCACTGTGACCGATTGTTGACCCCCCCCGAGCCGCCCCGGTTCGCCGTCCCCACATTTGACGACGAAGCCGTGGCGGTACTCGCGCTGTACCCCGGCGTGAGCGGGGGGGCCGTTGACGCGCTGTTGGCCCAGCCGCGCGTGCGCGGCCTGGTGTTGCACAGCTACGGAGCGGGCAACGTGCCGGCCAACCACCGGAGCTTCATGGCAGCGCTGGAGCGCGCGGCGGCGCGCGGCGTGGTGTTGGTCAACGTCACCCAATGCCTGCGCGGCAGCGTGCAGCAGGGCGTGTACGCCACAGGCTCCGCGCTGGGGGCGCTGGGTGTGGTGCCGGTCGGCGACATGACGCCCGAAGCGGCGTTTGCCAAGCTGCATGTGCTGCTGGCGTCCTCCACCGATGTGGATGTGGTTCGGCAGGGGATGGGGGAGAGTTGGTGCGGGGAGGTGGGGACGTGAGTGCTGCGATTGGCAGGTTACGACCCAAAGCTGACGGCACCGCATGAGAATGCGGACGTTCAACGCAGAGGTGACTGGCGCCTCGCCGCAACGTGTCCGCGTCGACCGACCTGTTAGGCAGCATTCCTACCCCCACTCTAAGGTAGTGAGGACGCAGGCGAAGGCGGCGGGGAAGGCTGCGCAGAGGAGGGAGCGCGCTCGAGGTTGCGAATGGCGTCCCACATCTCCGCCGAGAATTTTTCAGCGAACCCCATGTTCTTTTTGTACGTCGCACCTTTCCTGCGTCGAAGCTCGAGCAGGACTGCCACATAGGTGAGCAAACCATGCCGGCGAGCATATCTGCGAACGCTCTTTCGCAGCATCCTTTCGGCGCCATACAAGCCAACTTCATATACCGAGAGCATACGAATGTACAGGTCTATGCTCTTGGAGGATGCCTCTAGCGAGGTGCTCTTGTTCTTCAGGAGCATGTCGACAAGGTTGTGCAGCGACCTAGCTTCGACAGGGTACAGGCCTGATACCTCGTCGATCGTGTCGCGGAGGGACTCGACATGAGATTCAGGCTCAAGGAAGTGCCGCTGAGTGAGTCTCTTTCGCATAGGCTCGTATTCCTCCCAGTTCTCAGCGTGGTCCTTGAAGGTTTCAGTGACCTGCTGCAGCGTGAGCAACTGCGAGTGGATGTGCAGAAGCTTCGACACGAGAACGCCGATTTTCTGGCGCCGCTCCGCTCGATCCTTCAACACAGTCGAAAAGAGTGAAAGCGCCCATCCGAGCGCTACTCCGACTAGTGGCCAAACATATTTTTCGTCCACGTCGTGCTGCCTAACGTGGAAGTGAGCGGCCTGCGCGGCATTTCGCGCAGGTCCGCTCGACTACCGGTTTATAAGAGAAAGTAAACGAGCCCCCTGTCATTTACTTTTTTGGGGATTGCTAGATTTGCTAGGTTTGAGGGACGGTGTATTCCCTGGTGTGGTTTTGTTATCCCGGCGGCGCTGATCCGGCTTCCCTGTTGATTTTGCGATCGGCTTGGGCCCTGGTTTAAGTGCCATGCATGCTCTCCTTTGTGAATTCCAAATAACACCGCATGTTATTCGGCCCCATTGTGCCCATACAAAGGGGCGGAGACTATCCCCCAATCGGGTGATCCAGCAACCGTTGTTAGTCACCCAGTCAAATGTCAGCTCGTGGCCGCTTCGTGACATCACCGAAACCTTGCCTGATGCTCCCGGCAATACTGCAAGCCCCCAAACCTCCGTTCGTTGCTCCAGCAGAACTTGCCTTCGGCGAAGGTAATCCGGGCGCCGCATTCGGCGCACACCAGCTTTCTGGCCAGTTGGGCGTTGTCCGCAGCAGCTAAAGCCGGCGTGTTGGGCTGAATGGTCGCTGGAGCCGGTGGTGCAGCGGGAAACAAATGCTCAGGCAATGGTCTCAGCGGCGCCGGCCGATGTTGCCGGCCCAATTTTTCGCCCCACTCGCGCACGGTGTCCACGCTGCGCATGTTTGCCATCAGTGAAAACACTTGCAGCGTGCCTATGTTGTCGGTGCGCTTTTTGTGCCAAGCTGGGAACTGGTCGGCCTTCATCACGTTGTGCGTGCTGAACACCTTTTCGGCCGGGCGTTTGATGATGGCTTTGGGGTGCACCAGCACCAGGTGGTGCATGTCCAGTTGGCGCTGGGTGCGGCCGCCTATGTCCAGCCGGTCCAGCAGTTTGTGCAGCACCCGTTCGTGCCGGTGGCTTTGCTCGATGGGTGAAGGAATGCCGTACCGCACCCGTCCGTAATCGGCTGTGAACTCGCCGTGGTCGTTGATCAGCAGGCTGCCGCCGTAGTTCTTCGTCTCGAACAGGTAAATGCCCCCAGCCCGGTAGAACACCAGATGGTCGATCTGCGCCACGTCGCCATCCACTTCCACCCGAAGGTCGTGGATCACCACATGGTTTTCCGAGTCCTTGAAATGGCTGTCCAGGTAAAACGCGGCGTCGCGTTCGCCCTGAATGCCCATGCGCAGCCGAAACAGCTCATCGGTGAGCCATTGCTTCTGCGCGCCATTCAGCGTGCGATCGGCCAGCCGCTGTTCAAGCTGACCCAGTTGCGACGATTTGTCGTCGGCGTTTTTCAGTATCAACGGCCCCTCCCTGGCGTATGTGGTGTGGCGCAATCTGTGTCGCGCTCCCTGCATTATGGGCAAATAGCGGAAGGTCGGTTGACGCACAGGCCCTGGCGTGGCGTGGGCGATCAAGTCACCCCGTGCGTCCACTCCGGCACGTTGATGTAGTAACGCACCGCTTTGCCTGCGCCATGACTGCGCAGTTGCCCGGCGCTGACCATTTGCGTCAGGTCTCGGGTGGCGGAGGCCTTCGAAACGCCGGTCATCTTCATGTACTTCTCGGCGTTCAGGCCGCCCAGGAATCCCCCGTCGCCGTCGTCCAGCAGCCGTTGCAAAACCTTGCGCTGTCGTTCGTGCAGGGGCTGGCTGGCATGGGTTTCCCAGTAGCGGCGCTTCAGCATGGCTTGGTCGATGACGCCGCTCGTGGCCTGGCAGGCCAGGGCCCATTGGCCGGCAAACCACTGCACCCAGTGGGTGATGTCGCAGCCGCCGCGTTGTGCCTGGTTCAGGGCGTCGTAATACGCCTTTCGCGAGGTCAGCAGTTGGCGCGACAGGCTGCACAGCCTCTGCGGTTGTTGCAGGTGTTGCGCCAGGGCCATGTCCACAATCGCCCGCCCGATTCGGCCATTGCCGTCTTCGAACGGGTGGATGCTTTCGAACCACAGGTGGGCGATGGCGGCCCGGACGATGCCATCCACCGATGTTGGGCCCGCAGGGGGCGTGGTGGCGGCAAACCAGGCCAGAAACCGATCCATGTGCTCGCGCACATCTTGGGACGGGGGCGCTTCGTAATGCACCACTTCCCGCCCCGGCGTGCCACTGACGATCTGCATCGGGTCTGCGTGGTCGCGGTAGCGACCGACCGCAATGCGTTGAATGCCCGAGGTGCCGCCCGGAAACAGCGCCGATTGCCAGCGGCACAGCCGTTCCTCATCCAGCGCTTGGTCGAACGCTGTGGTGGCGTCGCCGAGCACCGCGACCAAACCCTCTACGTGCCGGTCGTGGGGGCCTTGGTCAGCCAGCCCCAGGCGCCGCATCACCGATGAACGAACGGCAACCAACGGCAGGTGCTGTCCTTCGATCTCGGCGGTCGCGATCACCTCATCCGCGAAGGCGTCCAGAACGATGGTGTGGGTTGTGCCCAGGCCAATGCTGGCCACTTTGCCTTCCACGACACCGTAGCAACGGTGGGCATGCGCCAGCGCGGGCGCCACCTGCTGGGCATCCACCGCCAGCCGGGGCCAGTCGGGGTGCTGCCAAATCCACTTCGGGAAGGGGTTCATGAGCCGCATTGTTGCACATTCGGCTCAAAATCTGAGCCGCATTTCGGAAAATACGGCTCACACGCCTCAATTCACCACTTGCGCCAGTTCCCCGCGCGCATACTTTGCGGCAACTTCAGTCAAGGAATAGCCCTTGATCTTGCCGGCCTGGCCTTCGCAGCCAAACTCCAGGTAGCGCTGCTTGCACACCGCCTGGGCGGCGGCGCGCGCGGGCTTCAGCCATTCTCGGGCGTCGAACTTGTCCGGGTTCTCGGCCAAAAACTTGCGCACCGCGCCAGTCATGGCCAGGCGGATGTCGGTGTCAATGTTCACCTTGCGCACACCGTGCTTGATGGCTTCCTGGATCTCTTCCACCGGCACGCCGTAGGTTTCCTTCATCTGGCCGCCGTACTGGTTGATCAGGGCCAGCAGTTCCTGCGGCACGCTGGACGAGCCGTGCATCACCAAATGGGTGTTGGGAATGCGCGCGTGAATTTCCTTCACGCGGCTGATGGCCAGGATGTCGCCCGTGGGCTTGCGGCTGAACTTGTAGGCGCCGTGGCTGGTGCCGATGGCAATCGCCAGGGCATCGACCTG
>CAZGDZ010000112.1:0-6955 GCA_964524855.1 uncultured Macromonas sp. | reverse complement strand
GTGCACGCGTGCGCTTTGCACCGACGACAAGGCCTGGATGGAACGGGTCAACTCGCCCTCGAGACCGCGCTGGAAGGTCAGCCGCTCCTGGAACTGCGTCATGCCGAAGCGGTTCGACTCCATCATCTCGAAGCCGACCACCGACCCCTTGGGCAGACCCTGGGAGGCCAGGCGAAGCCGGGTATCGTGCACCCGATCGGCCGGCACCAGGATGGCCGAGCCGCCTTCCGCATGCTTGTAGGGAATGTTCATCTGCGACAGCTGGGCCACGATGGCGCCGCCGTCCTTGTCGGCCAGGTTGGCGTACAGCACCCGCCATTCCGCCTGGCGGCCCATGAAGAACACCGCCAGCAACACCACCAGCACCGCCAGCAGGCCCACCCCCAGGGTGAACTTCTTGCCAGAGTCCAGCCGTGCAAACCCATCGGCCAAGGCATTTTGGGGGCGGGGCGGGGGCAGGTCTATTTCGGCAACGGCAGTATTCATGGTCCGGGGCCAGAGCGGCAAAGCTCCAGCGTGAAGGTGGCTGAACTGTCCGGTGATTATGGAAGTCGCCCCTGCCGGCTAAAGCGCGAAAAGGCCGGTGCCCGTGCCGCTATTCAAATTAAAGTCTGCGCCCCGCGGGCCGTAGCATCAATGCCATTGAATCCGTGCCAGCGAGGATGTAGCCATGGACCTTCGACTCAACGCTCTCAGTGCACTCAGCAGTGCAGCCAACGCACAAGGCCTGCGGCCCGCCGGCGTGGGCCAGGGGTTGCCGCGCGTGGGCGGGGCTTCCCCGGAAGGCGCAGGTGCCGTGCCCGGTGCGAACTTTGGCGACGCCATGCGCACTGCGCTCAACAACATCAGCGCGGCGCAGGCCCGTTCCAGCGAACTGCAAACCCAGGTGCAACTGGGCAACCCCAACGTGAGCCTGGAAGAAACCATGCTGGCCATGCAGAAAGCGCAGATAGGTTTTCAGGCTGCGCTGCACGTGCGCAACCGCATGATGCAGGCTTACACCGATGTGATGAACATGCAGGTGTGACAAGTAGGGCAATTCAGTCTACAGGTTTGGCGAGTGCGTCAATTTCTCCGGCAGTATCGGTCAGCCTTCGAACCGTCAAAGCGCAGCGTTGTTCAATCAGTGCATTGATTTGTTCGACCACGCCATTGTTGGCAAAGCCCCGCTCTGGGGCGGATTGGACCTTGCGCGCAGTGACCGGTAGCACCTTGGCCAATTTCACAACGCGCTGTTTCACCTGAGATTTTGTCATGCCTATGCCTTCGGCGAACTGTTCCCAATGCCGCGCCTGCACCTCGGTGAATTTGTATTTGCTGCCCAGTTTCATGGCCATCTTCGGCGTCAGTGCTGGGTACACCGCTGTTGAAAGCAGGTCGTAGAACGGTGCCAGAACGGCGGTCTTACCCGAATACAGCAGAGACAGGTTCTTGGCATGCGCATCATGATTTCCAATCAGCGCGTTGAAGATCACACAGTCCAGCAGGCGCAGAACCTGCGGCGCACTGGGGCGCGTTGCACTGCGCACCAGATCGAAACACTGAGCCAGATCCGGGCCACCTTCATTCTGGTACTTCATCTCTGGCACCACGCCCAGCGCCTGGCAAAAATCTTCCTGATGAAGGCGTTGCCGGCGCCCCAGGGTGTCGATCACACGGTCGTACCGCTCAACCAACAGAAACGAGCGATCCAACACCCGGTGAACCTTTGAATTCGCTGGTTTGAGTTGCATGGCCTGGGCCAGTGCCATGCAAAATCCTTCATTGATGACGCTGTCTTCAACGGATCGGATGGCTGGCTTCAAGATGCGGGAGCTGGGTGTGCCGTTGAGGGCCAACCCAATGTGGGCACCATCGAAAACCACTGGCAGCTTGTCTTGGGCGCCCGCCAACGAAAGCCGCAAACCGTCTTTGCCGGCCAGCATGGGCCGATGTGGCAATTCATCCAAGATGGCAACAACTTCAGTGACAACCAATCGGCTGTGTAGCAAAAGTTCAGTCGCCCCTCGACCAGCGCCAGTGTGCCGACACGATCGGCGGAAAGCCAGACCTCCAGTTCATGCGCCATGGTCGCCACCCTCAGCTTGCTGGCTGGCAGCCTCTGACTCCAATCCGATCAGTTGGAGTTCTCCACCCAAAGCATCAATCACCCGCAGTACGTTTTGCAATCGCAAGGTGGCCTTGCCTGCTTCAAGGTCGACAACGAAGCGCACACCTACCCCTGCCGCCAACGCCAACTCGGGCTGCGTCAGTTGGAGTTGCTTGCGAGCGGCACGCAGTGCGCTACCGAGTTGTTGAGGTGATCGAATCGATGTCATGGCTGAGGCAGTTTCCCGATCGGGAAAGTATCAGCCGCAATCGTGTGGCGCGCAAAGAAAATTTACCGAACGGGAAGGAATTTCGGTATTCAGTGCAAGCGCATCGGGCGCTGAACCTCCACCATCTCCCCCAGGTCGTCAATCCAGGGTTCCACCAGTTCGCGGATCTGCGCGTCGTGGCGCAGGATGGTCATCATGATGCGGTGCTTTTCGGCGCGTTCTTCGGCCGACAGGTCGCGGTGGGCCGACGTTTCGCGCAGCTGTTCGATCAGCACAGCGCAGGCACCCTCCAGGCGCACCACTTCGTCCCAGTCTTCCACCAAGGCGGCGTTCAGCATCGCTTGGCTGGTGCTTTCGATGGCCTTGTAAAAGTCGAGGGGGGTGGCAGACATGGCGGTTCCTGATGGTTCTGTGATTCTATTAATTACCTGTATCTATCGGCAAGGGCGCTGCAGACTTGACCGCAGGGAAGCGCATGGCAGCGTACTGGCGGTGCAGTTCGGGATTGGCCAGGGCGCGCACTTGCGCATCGTGCCGCAGGATGGCCAGCAAGGCCTGGTGGCGGGCTTTGCGTTGCGCCAGGGTGGGGCGCATGGCCACGGTGGGCGCTTGCAGAGCGGCCACTTGTGCGGCGGCCATGGTTTCCAAGCGCTGCACTTCGGACCAGTCGGCTCGGTGGGCGGCCAGCGCCATCAGGTGGCTGGTGTGTTCCAACTGTTCGTGCGGATTCGACCGAGGGGTGGTAAGTTGGGCTTGCATGAAATCTATATCGGTGTTCGCGATGTCAACTTGACCACGAGCAGCATAGGAAAAGCCCGGAAAAACCGGGCTTTTGCACATGCAGACACGTTGTTGATTCATGCGCCAGCCATGGCCATGCCAGAACTGTACAGATTGCCCATGCGGCGGGCAGCGGGTGGTGCTTTGGAAGCTGAACTGTTGGGTAGTGATGGCGCTTGTGCAGCGGTTGCCGCCGGTGCACTGGAAGTGCTTCCTGCGCGCATCTGGCGCCAAGCTTCGGCCAGCGGCTTGATGAGTTGGGTGACTTCAATCAGGGCCTGCACGTCATTGGTTGCGTTGGCTTGTGTCATTCGCATGACCGAATAGTCGTACAAGTTGGCCAAATTTGCGGCCAATTCCCCGCCATTATCCAAGTCCAAACTGGTGCGCAAGCCTTCCTGCACCACGCGAATGGCTTTGCCAATGTGTTGTACCTTGGAGTTTGTGTCCCCTGACTCAATGGCGCCTCTGGCTCGAGTCAAGCTTTCCAGAACGCTCTCGAACATCATCACGACCAGTTCGTGCTGATCGTGCTGGGGGGCACGTGTTTGAAGTCCAACATTGCGATAGGTGGATGCTGCGCGGTTGTTGGGGAAGGTCATGCTGGCGTCCTTAGCGAAATGTCTTTGTTGTAAAGCATATCGGCCGCGACGACAAGTTCTTGACCCACTAATGCAAAAAGCCCTGGTGTGCGACCAGGGCTTTGTGTTGTGAGCGGTGGTTAGCCCTGCAGCAATTGCAACACGCCTTGCGGTACCTGGTTGGCCTGGGCCACCATGGCGGTGCCGGCCTGCTGCAGAATCTGCGCGCGGCTGAGCGCGGCGGTTTCGGCAGCGAAGTCGGCGTCCATGATGCGGCTGCGCGAGGCGGTCAGGTTCTCGGCCGTGATCGACAGGTTTTCGATCGTGGACATGAAGCGGTTCTGGATGGCACCCAGGTCGGCACGCGACGAACTGATGACGGTGAGGGCAGCGTCCATGGCCAAGATGGCGTTGTCGGCACCTTCGGTGGTGGAAATGTCCAGGTTTGCGAAGCCCAGTTGACTTGTGCCTAGCGTGGCCAAATTATCTTGGACGGTCAGGCCGGTTTGTGCCAGTACTACCGTAGGATCGTCCCCTCCGATGTTGATGTTGCCCGTGCCACCCACAGAAGCGAGTAGCAGTTGACCGTTGTCGATCCGCGCCGTTACTCCGGTGGAGCCGGTTTGAGTGTTGATCGCTGTTACGAGGTCATTTAGGCGGGTTGCAGCGTTGGGTGCCGCACCCACTTCAATATTGACGCCGTTGATGGAAAAAGCAGTACTCGATAGAGCATCAAAGGTGCCCGCTACCGCATCTGCGCCAGCGGTGGGAGTGCCTCCAGCGAATGGGTTGGTGATGGTGGCATTGCCACCGTCAACGTCACCGTCGAAGGCTGCGATAACGGGGGCAGTGCTGGCAACGCCGGTCGCCACTTTTGCAATCGTCAACACTCCCGACCCGTCAGCAGCTACTGTGTAGCCTGTCAACTGCCCTTGGATCGCGGCGGCCACACCATCTTGGTCGGTGTAATCTTGGTCCAGCGTGACGGTTGTCCCGTCGACGGTGAAGCTCACGCTATCGGTGGAGAAGTCTGCGCTGGCAAATGCGGATGCCGCTTCGAAGCTACCGGATGTAGCTGACGTACCACCTGCCCCAGCAGGTGCGACCCCGGTGATTGGTCCTGCAGGCGAGTTCACACTGGTCCAACTCCCCAGCGATGCAATGTTGGCGTCGGCAATCGAGTTAATGCCGATGGTTTGACCTTGATCCGCACCAACTTGAAACACCTGAGCGGCGAAAGAACCGTCCAGTAGCTTGATTCCGTTGAATGTGGTCTGGTTGGCTACGCGGTCAATTTCCTCTTTCAACTGCGTCACTTCGGCTTGCAGGGCAGCACGATCAGAGTCGGAGTTTGTCGCGTTGCGCGACTGTACCGCCAGTTCGCGAATGCGTTGCAGGTTGTTGGTGATGCTGGCCATCGCTCCTTCGGCTGTTTGAGCCAGGGAGATGCCATCGTTCGCATTGCGAACCGCCTGATTTAGGCCACGGATTTGCGTGGTGAAGCGCTCCGAGATGGCGAGGCCAGCTGCGTCGTCTTTGGCGCTGTTGATGCGCAAGCCGGATGACAGGCGTTGCACCGCCGTAGCCAGCGATGCCTGTGATGTCGTCAGGTTGCGCTGCGCATTGAGCGACAAGATGTTGGTGTTGATGACCTGTGCCATGTTCGGACTCCTGATGAATCAGAGGAATGGCTAGATTGTCAAATTCATCGGGGCTGCCCAATGGGTCAATAACAGACCAAAACACCGCCTTCTTTAAACGTTAAAGCCCGCCGTGTCAGGGCGGGCTTTAACGTGGTAAGCGGCAGGTCAGTTGTTCTTCTGATTGTTCCAGCTCGTCACCTGCTGACTGATGTATGTGCTCAATGCATTCAACTGAGTGAGGCTGGAATCCAGACGGCTGTAGCGTGCGTACAGCCGCTCTTCCGTCAGGCTGAGACGCTCTTGCAACCTGGTCTGATCTTTGGCGTTGCGGTCCAGACTGCTTTGCAGGGCGTTGGCTCGAGAGGTGATGGCTCCCGTGCTGCCTAACAGACCTTGAGCCAGATCCCGCACGCGAGTACCCAAGCCAGATGAACCTTCATTGCCAGCAAAGAAAGCTTTCAGTGCCTCAGGGTTTTGCAGAGCCTCACTGAGTTTCGATTCATTGACCTTGAGCGTGCCATCTTTTTGGAGCTCGACGCCCACCGCTGACAGGTTGGTGATGGCCCCACCCGCCACCGAGCCGGTAATAGAGCGGCGCAACATGCTTTGCAGATTGTTGACAGTGCCGTCACCTTGCAATGTGCCCGAAGTACCCCCTGGATTGGCAGCAGTCATGGTCGTCAAGGCGCCGCTGAGGGCGTTGTAGGACGACACCAGCCCGTTGATGGCCGCCTTCATGGCGGCAGTGTCGTTGGTCACCCGTACCTCGACCGGCCCCGAGGTGACCTGATTGGCTGTCAGCGTCACGCCGGGGATCACTTCGGTGAACACGTTGTTGGCCGAACTTACCGCCACCCCATTGATGGTGGCCTGGGTGTTTTGTGCGGTTTGCGACAACGCCATGCCGGACTCGCTGGGCGGGTTGTAAGCCAGTAGCGCGATACCGCTGCCTGTGGGGGCGTTCGATGTCTGAATGCGGAATCCGTTGGTTTCACCCGTGTCGTTGGAGCGGATCAGCAGGCGATCGCCACTGGTGTCTTTCAAAATGGTGGCTGTGACGCCTGCGCCTGATTCGTTGACTTTCCGGGCGATGTCGCTGAGCTTGTCGGTTGCCAAAATGTCCACATTGACTGCAGTGGTCGCGGACTTGGGTTGGAAACCGGGAACGTCTGGGGTGTCGGGATCGTCGTCACTATCCACCTGGCTCCAGGTGCCCAGCGTAATAGTGAGGCGGCCTGCCATATTGCTGTCTTTGGGCACCACACCAGAGGCTGTGCCTTGAGCTTGGGCCAACTGGCTCACCTCCATGTTGAAGCGGGTGGCAATGGCGTCTTTGCCCAGAGTCCCCGAGACTGCTGCGCTGTTGGACGACGACAACGACAAGCCGCTCCACAGCGCCGAGCCCGCCAGCTTCGCTGCTTGATCTTGCAAATTGGCGAATTGCGACTTGAGCTGGCCAAAGGCCGACAACTTGGCCTTGGTGGTGCTGGCCACTGTCTGAAGTTGCGTCAGTGGGCGCTGTTCCAGCGCTACCAACTGCGACACGATGCTCTTGATGTCGAGCCCGCTGCCCACGCCGGGCGATGAAATGGCCATGTCGTACTCCTTCAGTCACGCGATGCAATCCCCATTT
>CAZGDZ010000111.1:0-6998 GCA_964524855.1 uncultured Macromonas sp. | reverse complement strand
GTTTTGAGCAATTGGTGATCGATGCGCCGGTGTTGGCGGTGCGGCGCACCGCGCAAGGCCGCATTGAAGTGGGTGGCATCGAGCTGGGCCAAGGGGCCGACGACGATGGCCGCTTGGCCGACTGGTGGTTCGACCAGGCCGAACTGGCGGTGCTGAACGGCGAGCTCCATTGGACCGACGAAACCCGGCCCGATGTGCCCACGCTGGTGCTGCGCGACATCGACTGGGTGGCCCGCAACGCCGGCCGCCAACACCACTGGCGGCTGGATGCCACGCCGCCCAACGAATGGGGCGACCGACTGAGTGTGCGCGGGCGCTTCACCGGCCCGCGGTGGGCCAGCCGGCCGGGCGATTGGCGGGGGTGGACCGGCATGCTGTACGCCGATCTGCCCCGGGTCGATCTGCAACACCTGCAGCGGCATGGGGCGCTGCCCGCGTCTTGGGGTCTGGGGGTGGACGAAGGGCGGGGTGCGTTGCGTGCCTGGGCCGACTGGCAGCGTGGCCAGCTGGCGGGGATGCAATTGGACCTGGCCTTGCCGGCCGTGGCTTTGCGCTGGGCGCAGCCACAGCGCGAGCGGTTTGCCTTGAACGACCTGGCGGTGCGGCTGCAGGTGCAGCGCGACGGGCCACGCACCCAGGTCAGTACCCAGGGTTTGAGGTTTGCCACGCCCGATGGGCTGCAATGGCCAGGCGGCGATGTGACTTACCTGCACGGCGAGGCCCCCGATGGGCGACTGGCGCACTGGGCACTGCAAGCCGATCAGGTGAACTTGGCGCCGCTGCAACGTCTGGCCCAGCGCTTGCCTGTGCCCGCCGAGTGGCGCGCGGCCCTGGCCGACACCCAGCCCGAGGGCCGGGCCGAGGCGTTGGCCCTGAAGTGGCACGCGGCCGAGGGCGCGCAGGCCGAACGGTGGTCCGCCGCCGGTCGTCTGCAAGGCCTGGTGTTGGCGCCCGGGGCGGTGCCCGCGCCTGTGGCGGGGCAGACCATTCCGCCCATGGGCCGCCCGGGATTGCAGGGAGTGGACCTGGTGTTCGACCTCGACCAGGCCGGTGGCCGTGCGGAAGTGCAAATGGCCGAGGGCGTGTTGGTGTTCCCGGGCGTGTTTGAAGAGCCAAACCTGCCCCTGACCCGCTTGCGGGCGGATGTGAGCTGGACGGTGCAGGGCGAGCAACTGTCGGTGGACGTGCGCTCGCTGAACTTTGCCAACGCAGACGCCGAGGGGCAGGGCCATTTGCGCTGGCACACCGCCGACCCCGCGAGCAGCCGCGCGGCGTCCCGTTTTCCGGGGGTGCTGGATCTGGACCTGACCATGACACGGGCCAATGGCGCCCGGGTGCACCGCTACCTGCCGTTGTCCATCCCCGACGACGTGCGGCGCTACCTGCGCGAAGCGGTGCGCCAGGGCGAGGCGCGCGACGCGCGCTTCCGGGTGCAGGGCGACTTGTGGGACTTCCCGTTTGCCTCGCCCGCACAAGGGCAGTTCGAGGTCAAAGCCCAATTGCAGAACGTGGCCTTCAGCTACGTGCCGCCGCACCTGATGGCGCCCGGCGAACCCGCCTGGCCCGCGCTGGAGCCGGTGCAGGCCGAGCTGCACATCGACCGGGTGGGCTTGCTGCTGCGGGGCGCAGCCGGTGGCGTGGCGGGCGCACGGCAACTGCAGGCGGCACAGGTGGAGGCGCGCATCGCTGATTTCACCGCCGACGCGCCACTGCTGCAAGTGCGGGGCAAGGTGCTGGGGCCGGGTGACGAAGCTTTGGCGTTCGTCAATGGTTCGCCCCTGGGCGGGTTGTTGAGCGATGCCTTGCGCGAGGCGCGTCTGCAAGGCCGGGTGGAGGTGGGCCTGAGCCTGGACCTGCCCCTGCAAGACGTGCAGGCGGTGAAGGTGGCGGGCCAGTTGCGGCTGCAGGGCAACGACCTGCGGGTGTCGCCCGTCTCGCCCTGGTTGTTGGGCACCACCGGCGTGCTGGACTTTGACGAACAAGGCTTCCGGGTGCCGCAGGCGACGGCTCGGCTGCTGGGGGGCGAGCTGCGTTTCCAGGGTGGTATGGTGCGCCAGAGTGGCCGCACCGAAGTGCAGTTCCAGGGCCAGGGCAGCGCCACCGCCGACGGTTTGCGGCGCGCGGCCGACATGGGCGAGGGCTGGGCCAGCCTGGCCGCATTGGGCCAGAGCGCCGAGGGCAGCGCCAGTTACCAGGTGCGTTTTGGCGTGGTGCCCGAAGGGGTGCAATTGCGCGTGGAGTCGGGTTTGCAAGGGTTGGCGCTGGCGGTGCCAGCCCCTTTGACCAAGGCCGCCGCTGCGGTGTGGCCGCTGCGGGTCGAGCTGAACCCGTTGCCGACCGGTGCAGGCATGCCAAACGACCTCACGCTGGACCGCCTGACGGTAGAGCTGGGCCCTGATGATGCCCCCTTGCTGAGCGCCCGCTACGAGCGACAGCACGGCCCACAAGGCACGCGCGTGTTGCGCGGGGCGTTGTCGGTGCGCAGCGAACGCCCGGCGCTGCCCACGGCGGGGGTGGCTGCTCAATTGGCCTTGGGCGACATCGATTTGCAGGCCTGGGAGCGGTGGGCCGACACCTGGCCCAGCGAGGGCGGGCAGGGTGCGTCCCAACGCTGGAGCGACAGCATGGCCTATTGGCCCACCCTGGTCGGCGTGTCGGCCGATCGCATCAGCCATGGCGGGCGAGCGTTCCACAACCTGGTGGCCGGTGGATCGCGCGAGGGCGACAACTGGCGTCTGTCGCTGGTGGCGCGTGAGCTCAATGGCTACGCCGAGTACCGGCCCAGCCGGGGCGAGGTGCCAGGGCGGGTGTACGCCCGCCTGGCGCGCTTGGCGTTGCCACCGGCCACCGCTTCGGACGTGGAGCAATTGCTGCAGACGCAGCCGCGCCTGGTGCCGGCGCTGGACGTGGTGGTGGACGATCTGGAACTGAACGACCGCCGCCTGGGGCGACTGGAGGTGGTGGCCGTGAACCGCCAAGCGCCCTTGGCCCAGCGTGACGCGGTGCGCGAGTGGCGCTTGAACACCTTGAACCTGACCGTGCCCGAAGCCCGCTTGCAGGCCAGCGGCAACTGGGCGGCGCTGGGGGGCGCGGCCCGCGACCCGGCGCCCCGGCGCACCGCACTCAACGTGCAGCTCAACATCGCCGATGCGGGGGCGCTGCTGGAACGCTTTGGCATGCCCGGCGTGGTGCGCGGGGGCCGGGGCCCGCTCAACGGCACGCTGGGCTGGCTCGGTTCGCCGTTGGCGCTGGACGTTCCCACCCTGAGTGGCGAACTGCAATTGGATGTGCAGCGCGGCCAATTCCTCAAGGCCGACCCGGGGTTGGCCAAGCTGCTGGGCGTGCTCAGCCTGCAATCGCTGCCCCGGCGCCTAGTGCTGGATTTCCGCGATGTGTTCAGCGAAGGGTTTGCTTTCGATTTTGTGCGCGGCGACGCCCGCATCGTGCAGGGCGTGGCCAGCACCAACAACCTGCAAATGAAGGGCGTGAGCGCGGCGGTGCTGCTGGAAGGGCGGGCCGACATTGCGCGCGAGACGCAAGACATCACGGCGGTGGTGATTCCCGAGCTGAACGCCGGCACCGCCTCGCTGATTGCCACCGCCATCAGCCCGCTGACCGGCCTGGGCACCTTCCTGGCCCAGTTTCTGCTGCGTCAGCCGCTGCAAGAGGCCGCGACCCAGCAATTCCACATCACCGGGCCTTGGGCCGACCCGCAGGTCGAAAAAGTGAATCGTCGTAACATGCCAACGCAAGAGGGCGCAGCCGCGCGTCCAGGAGGACCCCCATGAAAGTCGCCGCCATCCAGATGGTTTCGGGCATCAGCCTGGACCAGAACCTGGCCCAAGCCCACCAATTGCTGAACCAGGCCCGCAACGCCGGGGCCGTGCTGGCGGTGCTGCCCGAGTATTTTTGCTTCATGGGCCGCCGCGACGCGGACAAGCTGGTGGTGGCCGAAACACCCGGCCTGGGCACGGTGCAGGACTTCCTGGCCGACACCGCGCGCGAACTGGGCATTTGGATTGTGGGCGGCACCCTTCCCATGGCCACCGACGACCCCACCCATGCCGCGAACGCCTCCATGGTGTACGACCCCAAGGGCCAGCCGGCGGCGCGTTACGACAAGATTCACCTGTTTCGCTACGACAACGGGCGCGAGCACTACGACGAAGCCGCGGTGCTGACCGCCGGCACGACGCCCACTGTGTTCAAGCTGCCCGACCCGGAGGGCCACGTCTGGCAGGTCGGCATGAGTGTCTGCTACGACCTGCGCTTTCCCGAGCTGTACCGCCAGCTGGGGGCCGACATTCTGCTGGTGCCCGCCGCGTTCACCCACACCACAGGCCAAGCGCATTGGGAGGTGCTGCTGCGCGCGCGTGCCATCGAAAACCAGGCCTACGTGATCGCCAGCGCCCAAGGTGGCACCCATGAAAACGGCCGCCAGACCTGGGGCCAGAGCATGGTGATCGACCCCTGGGGCGTGGTGCTCGGGCAGCATGCGGTGGGCCCCGGCGTGGTGGTGTGCGACATTGACCGCACCCACCTGCAGCAGGTGCGCCGCCAGTTGCCAGCCTTGCAGCACCGGCGCCTGTGATGCGTCCGCGCTGGTGGCCCCGACCCACCGCACGACGTTGGTTGCTGTGGGGCATTTTGTGCGTGCTGGTGGGCTTGTTGCTGGGCGCGCTGGTGTTTTTGGCGCGCGAATACGAGGAGGGCTTGGCCCTGGAGCGCCAACAACGCCGCGCCAGTGATGCCGCCGCCGACGTGCGCAGTGGCCTGCTGCGCAACCTGCAAAATCTGGTGGCTTTGCACAACACGCTCTACAGCCCCGATCTTTGGGCGGAAGGGGCGGTCCAGATCCTGGCTACCCACCGCGAAATGGTGCATCTGGCCTGGTTGGACGAACAACTGAATGCCAGAGCCGAGCGCATCAGCCCGTATCAACCCAACCTGTTCGCTTTGCGTGGGCGTCATGACGCCCGCTTTGACGTTGCGCAAGCCTGCGCAGCTGCCCGGCGTCACAACGGAGCCGCATATGCATCCAGCTATTTCTGGCCGTTGATGCAGGGGATGGGTATAGAGTTGATGGAAATGTGCCTCCCCGTGACGCGCGATGGAGCACCCGCCGGCTACCTGGTGGCCACCTATGCCCTGAGCGGCTTGCTGACCGAGTTGGTGTCGCCCGAAGTGCGCCGTGGTCAGCGCCTGGCCTGGACCGAGGCCGATGGTACCCGCCTCACCATCATTGGCGACCTGCCGCCCGGCAGCGACGTGATTCACGCGCAGCAACTGTTCGATTTGCCCGGGGTGACCTACGTCATCCGTACCGAAGCGCGGCGCGAGGTGCGGGGCTGGTTTCCGCACGTGCTCACGGTGGCGGTGGCTGCGCTGGCCGTGGCTTTGTCCGGCGTGTTGGCCCTCTTCGCGCGCGACCTGCGCCGTCGCCAGCGGGCCGAAAGCAGCCTGGCCGAAGCCTTGGCCTTTCGCAAGGCGATGGAGGACTCGCTCGTCACCGGCTTGCGCGCGCGCGACATGGACGGGCGCATCACCTACGTCAACCCGGCGTTTTGCCAGATGGTGGGCCTGACGCAGGAACAGCTGCTGGGCACCGGCGTGCCCGCCCCCTACTGGCCGCCCGAGCAGGTGGACGAGTACCGCCAGCGCATGGCGGTGCGCCTGGCCGGCAAGGTGCTGCCGCGCGAGGGTTACGAGTCCGAATTCGCGCGGGCGGACGGCACGCGGTTTCCGGTGCTGATCATCGAAGCCCCGCTGATCGACGCGCGTGGCGTGCAGACCGGCTGGATGAGTGCCGTGCTCGACCTGAGCGAGCAACGCCGCAGCGAGGAACTGTCGCGAACCTCGCAAGAGCGCCTGCAGGCCACCGCGCGCCTGGCCATGGCGGGCGAAATGGCGTCCCTCATCAGTCACGAGCTGAACCAGCCGCTGGCGGCCATTGCCAGTTACGCCAGCGGCTCTTTGAACCTGATCGCAAGTGACGAGGATGCCAGTCCGGCCACAGGCTGGCGTCAGGATGTGCTGCTGGCGCTCCAGCGCATCGCCGAGCAGGCGGAGCGGGCGGGCAAGGTGATCCAGAGCGTGGCCGATCTGGTGCGACGCCGCGACCGCGCTCGCGAAGCGGTGCCCGTCGCTGCCTTGTTCGATGCCATCGCGCCCTTGCTGCAACTGCAGGGGCGCAAGCTGGGCATCGAGTTGGAAATGTCGGTGGCGCCAGAGTGCCCCAGCGTCTGGTGCGACCGAACGATGGTGGAGCAGGCGCTGTTGAACCTTGCGCGCAATGGCATGCAGGCCATGCCGGTGGGTGAGCCAGGCACCGCCAGCGGTCTGCGTCGCCTGCAGGTGAGCGCGCGCAAAGTGCCCACCACGGGTCGCCTGCCGGGCCCGCGCTGGGTGGAGTTTCAGGTGGCCGACCATGGGCCCGGCTTGACGCCGGAACAGGTGCAGCGCATGTTCACCCCGTTTTTCACCACCAAGCCCGAAGGCATGGGCCTGGGCCTGAACCTGTGCCGCACCGTGGTGGAACAGCATGGCGGCGCTTTGCGTTTTGAAGCCAACCGGCCCCAGGGCACGGTGTTCGTGTTCACCCTGCCGGCCGCCCCCACCCTATGATGGCGCCCATGAACCCATTGACATTGGCCGATGCTTGCGTCCACGTGGTGGACGACGACCAAGGCGTGCGCGACGCCTTGGGCTGGTTGCTGCGCACACGGCGCCCGACCGGCCAGGCGCACGACAGCGCCGAAGCGTTCTGGGCCGAGGTGCAAGGTTGGCGCGACGAGCCGCGCAGCCCCACCTGCGTATTGCTGGACGTGCGCATGCCCGGCACCAGCGGGCTGGCCTTGTTCGAGCGGTTGCTGGCCCTGCCCTGGTTCGAGGCCATGCCGGTGATTTTTCTGTCGGGTCACGCCGACGTGCCCACCGCGGTGGACGCGGTCAAGCGCGGCGCGTATGAGTTTTGCGTCAGGCCTTTTACTGATAACGAC
>CAZGDZ010000110.1:6450-7055 GCA_964524855.1 uncultured Macromonas sp. | reverse complement strand
TGGTGTTCTCTACCCTGCACACCAACTCGGCGGCAGAGACTATCGTCCGCCTGATCGATCTGGGGGTGGACCCGTTTTCGTTCGCCGATTCATTGCAAGGCATTCTGGCGCAGCGCCTTGTGCGCCGGTTCTGTTCATCGTGCGTGACCAGCGAGCCGGTCTCCGAAGATCGTCTGCTGGAGTTGATGCACGACTACCAGACCCAGTTGCCGTCGGACCACCCGTTGCGCGACAGCGATGAATTGCGCCGCCAGTGGCAGGAACGCTTTGCCCCAGACGGGGCGTTTCACATCAATCACGCCCCTGGCTGCGACAGGTGTGGGCAGACGGGCTACAGCGGTCGGGTTGCGCTGCACGAGCTGCTGGCGACTTCGCCCGAGTTGCGTCACCTGATCCAGAACCGGGCGCGCCCGCAGGACTTGCAGGCCGCAGCTATCCTTGAGGGCATGCGAACCCTGCGCCAGGACGGCATTGAAAAGGTGCTGATGGGCCTGACCAGCTTGGCCGAAGTGCGGTCCAGCAGCAACACCTGAGTCAGAGCTCGGTCTCCGCGATCCGCATCAGCAACGGGCGGTCGCGGACCACCAGCCCACCGGGCTCAATCC
>CAZGDZ010000110.1:0-6440 GCA_964524855.1 uncultured Macromonas sp. | reverse complement strand
TCAGCTCTTGGTTCACCCGCTGGCGCGATGCACCCAGCAGTTGCGCCAGCTCTTCCTGGGCCAGTTGCAAACCAATGCGAATTTCGTGGTCGTGTGCCAGGGAAGGGGCGCCGTAGCTGCGCACCAGGTGCAGCAAGACCTTGGCCAGCCGCGCGCGCAGCGGCTTGGTGTTCAGGTCTTCCACCAGGCCAAACAGCGTGCGCATGCGGCGTGATTGCAAACGCATCAACGCCTCGTACAGCTCCACATGCTGGGACAGTATTTTCTGGAAGTCGGTGCGCGCAACGCACAACAGCGTGGTGTCGCCCCGGGCGTAGTTGTCGTGGGTTTGCCGCTCGCCATCGAACATGGCAATCTCGCCGAACCAGACGCCGGGCTCCACGTAGGTAAGGGTGATCTGTTTGCCCGACAGCGAGGTGGAACTCACCCGCACCGCGCCTTGCGCCACGGCGGTCCATTCGGTGGGGGCATCGCCCCGGGCGAAAATCAACTCGCCGTCTTTGAAGCGGCGCACATAGGCGCACCGCAGAATGTCGTGCCGCAAAGAGGGCGACAGGCTGGCGAACCAGCGGCCAGCGTTGATCGCTTCGCGCTCAGGCTGGGTCAGGATGGGCTCGTCCATGGCGGGCAGGCGGTGGTTCACAGGTAGCGGGCCGGTCGTTTTTCCAGGAATGCGGCAATGCCTTCACCCCCGTTGGGGTGGTGCAGGTTGCGCACGAAGTGGTCCCGCTCCTGTGCCAGGTGGGCGCTCAGCGGGCGTTGGCCGGCTTCGTTCACCAGCTCTTTGATGCTGTGGAGTGCGTTAGGCGCTTTCGCGTTGAGTGCTTCGCACAGCGACAAGGCGCGCTCAAGGGCGCCGCCCGCTGGCGTGATCTGGTTGACCAAACCCAGTTCCTGCAGGCGCGCAGCACCAATGCGTTCGCCCAGCATCAGCAACTGTAGCGCGGTGGCCCGTGGCACACTGCGGGCGAGGTGCCAACTGCCACCACCGTCTGGCGACAAGCCCACGTTGGCATAAGCCATCACAAACACCGCGTTGTCGGCGGCCACCAGCAGATCGCACGCCAACGCCAGCGAAAAGCCGGCGCCCGCACACGAACCTTCGACCGCCGCTACGACGGGCTTGGGAAAGCTGCGCACCGCTTCAATCCAGCTGTGCAGGCTTTCGATGCTTTCGGCCTGCACGGCGGGCGGCTGTTGGCGGTTGCCTTGCAGGCGTTGCAGGTTGCCGCCGGCGCAGAAGTGCGCGCCTTCACCGACGATGACGACAGATCGCACCTCCGGGTTGTTGTCGGCCGCGTTCATGGCTTCGATACCAGCGGCGTAAATGTCGGGCCCCAGGGCGTTGCGGTGCTCGGGGTTGCTGATGGTCAGCAGCATGGTGGCGCCGACGCTGTGGCTTTTGAGGGTAGCGGTCATGTCAGTTTCAGTATTCTGAGAGCGGGCGAACGTTGATATGACAGAATGTAGCTTCAAGAAGAACGTACAACGCCGTCGAAGGCCAAGGAACGCAACATGTTGAAGTTGGCGGTGGGTAGTGCACTGCTCGTCACGGTCACTCAAGGGTGGGCCCTTTCGTTGGGAGCCACACAAGGCAGCGTCATTATCGGGCGCCCGCTGGATGTGCTGGTGCAAAGCAGTATTGACGCTTCTGAGGCCGCCGCTGGGTTGTGCCTGGAAGCAGAGGTGATTTACGGCGAGAGCCGGGTGCCAGCGTCTGCGGTGACGACAGCGATACACCGCATTGGCGCCGATGGCTCGGGTGCAGTGCGGGTGCGGGTGTCTGAGCCGGTTTCTGAGCCCTTTGTGACACTGGTGCTCAAAGCGGGTTGTCAGCAGACCTTTCGCCGCAGTTACACCCTGTTGGCCGATCTGGACATGCCGGCGCCGTCTGCGGTGCCATCGCGCCCGCAGGCCAGTCCCATGGGTGCATCGCAACCCGCGCCCCAAGTTGTGCCTCGGCCCGTGGCCCCCCCAGCAGCGCCCGTGGCTGCTGCGCCGGCCATGCCGGCCGCCACGCCCGTTCGGCCCGCGTCAGGCGCTTCCAGTGGGGTCATTGCCGCCGCCCCGTTGCCTGCCCCGGTGCCTGAAACGCCCATCCGCCTGACCGCACCAACGCCTCGGCCAGCGGGCGTGACATCGTTGCGCAGCAAAGCCCGCCCTGCGGCCGCTTTGCCCCGTGCTGAGGACGTTGCCCCCACACCGGCCAACCGTGTTGCTGCGGCAGCTGCGCCCGCACCGACACCTGAAGTTGAGGGCGCCCGCCTAAAGCTGGACCCGGTGGACGTGTCGCCGACGCCGGGGCCTGCGTCTCCAAACGCGACCGATGCCGTGCCGAATGTGGATGCAGCGGCAGCCAGTGCCGCCACTGGCACCGACAGCACCGCTACAGATGCTGCCACGGCCTCTGATGTTGCTCGCGAACTGGAGCAACTGCGGGCCGAGCAGGAAAAGTTGCGCGTGGCCATGGAAACGATGAACGCCCAACTGGCGCAGGCCGAAGCCAGTCGTTACCAAAACCCGGTCGTGTACGGCCTGGGGGCGGCGGTGATTGCGCTCTTGGGGGGCTTGTGGGTGCTGTGGCGCCGCCGCTCAGTGGCCACTGCCGCGCAGGACGCGGCAGCTGGTGCCAACCCTTGGTGGGAAACGCACCTGCCGGAAGAGCCACAGCTCAAGGAGCTGCAAGCCGATGCGGCGCCCGCACCTTGGACGGCAAACGATGAAGTGAGTGGGCTGGAAGTCAGCGATGCTCGCGAATCGATGTTCCGCGAGGTGCCCATCTCACCATTGAACCCCGAGGCTTTGCTGGACGTCTGGCAGCGGGTGGACTTCTTTGAATCGCTGGGTCAGCACCGCGATGGCATGGAGGCGCTGAAGGACTTCGTGACCGAGAACCCCCGTGCGTCTGAGGCACCTTACCTGCGCTGGTTGGCTTTGGCCAAGCTCCATGGCGAGGGTGAAGATCGCTCGGTGGCGCAAGCGTTTTACGAGCACCACTTCCAACGGCTGGCACCGTCTGCTGGCGCCGACGACAGCCTGATCGCCGATGCCCAGGCCATCCAGTCCCTGGTGGCAGAGTGGCCGGCACCCACCGCCCGACGCTGGCTGGAGCAAGCATTGGCCAGCCAGCCTGGCGACCAGACCGCGACGTTGAAGGTGCGCTCCACCGAGGTGTTCGATGAGGTGTTGACCCTGTTGGGCACGTTGGATGTCCTGGACGGCCTGCCTGAGGTGCCCGAGCTGCCTGCAGTGGCAGCATCGGCTGGTGCCGCCGCAGCCACTGCCGTGGTGGCCCCAGACCTGACGCTGGATTTCCCCGCGTGGAGCACGGCGGAAGAAGTGACCTCGAAAACCGAACCCTCAGCCGGCCCCGAAACTGCGGAGCCGCCGCAGGTTGAAGAAGACCGCTCGGCGCTGGATTTCGATTTCTTCAAGTGGGAGCCGCCCACTAAACCCGACGGTGCAGCGTCGGGTGGTGATGGCGCAACAGAGTTGCCGCCCAAAGGTTGAGGCTTTGGGCGCCGTTCAGCGGCGCATGTGCAAGGCGCCCGGGTTGACGATGTTGGTCGGGGTGCCTTTGATGTAGTTGAGCACGTTGTCAAACGCGGCCGAGAAATACAGCTCGTAGCTGTCTTGCTCCACGAAGCCGATGTGGGGCGTGCAAATGCAGTTTTCCAGCCGCAGCAGGGCATGGCCTTGCAGAATGGGTTCGGACTCGAACACGTCCACCGCTGCCATGCCCGGCCGCCCCCGGTTCAGCGCGGCGACCAGCGCATCGGGTTGAATCAATTCCGCCCGGGAGGTGTTGACCAGCAGCGCGGTCGGCTTCATCAGGGACAAGTCGTCCAGCGAAACGCAGCCTTGTGTCGCTTCGCCCAAACGCAGGTGCAAGCTGACCACATCGCATTCGCTGAAGAACTCTGCTTTGGACGCGGCGACCTCGAAACCGTCGGCCTGGGCGGCCAACCGGGTGGCTTCGCTGCCCCAGACCATCACCCGCATGCCGAAAGCCCGCCCGTAACCGGCCACCAGTTTGCCGATCTTGCCGTAACTCCACACCCCCAGGGTTTTGCCCCGTAACACCATGCCCACGCCGAAGTTGGGGGGCATGGAGGCCGACTTCAGGCCCGATTGTTGCCAGGCTCCATGTTTGAGGTTGGCCACGTACTGCGGCACCCGACGCATGGCGGCCATGGTCAGCGCCCACGTCAATTCGGCAGCCGCCACTGGCGAACCCACGCCTTCCGCCACGGCCACACCGTGTTCGGTGCAGGCCTGAATGTCCAAGTGGGCGCCGATTTTTCCGGTTTGAGCGATCAGCTTCAGGCGCGGCAGTTTGTCCAGCAGTTGGCGCGTGATCTGGGTGCGCTCGCGGATCAGCACCAGGATGTCCGCGTCCCGCAGGCGCACCGACAGTTGCCCCACCCCCTTGACGTTGTTGGTGAAAACCTTGGCCGGGTAGGGCTCCAGTTTGGCGGCGCAGGGCAGTTTGCGCACGGCGTCCTGGTAGTCGTCGAGGATCACGATGTTCATGGCTGTCTATTGTGCCCCGGCGCAAGGGTGTTCGCCGGGGTAATCACGCTTTGCAGCCCGATCATTTACCATCTGACACATGTCTACTTCACTTGCTGGCACGGCCGCCGACCTGGCCGCTCCTGTGCCTTTGCGGCGCGATGCGCGCGTGATGGGGTTGGTGGGCTTGGCACATGCCACGTCCCATTTCAGCCATTTGCTGTTGCCGCCGCTGTTTCCGGTGTTCATGCGCGAGTTCAGCCTGTCGTATTCCGACGTGGGCTTGCTCATGTCGCTGTTTTTCGTGGTTTCGGGGATTGGACAAGCGCTGTCCGGTTTCCTGGTGGACCGCGTGGGCGCGCGCCCGGTGCTGTTCACCTCGTTGCTGTTGTTCATCGCCTCCGCGTTGAGTGCCTCGCTGGCCCAGGGGTACGAGGGTTTGTTGTTGTCCGCCTTCTTGGCGGGCCTGGGCAACGCGCCGTTCCACCCGGTGGATTTCTCTATCCTGAACCAGCGCGTATCCGCCCCCAGGCTGGGTCATGCCTTCAGCGTGCATGGCCTGACCGGGAATTTGGGGTGGGCGCTGGCACCGGTGTTTCTGGTGGGCATCTCGGCGCTGGCAGACTGGCGCCACGCTTACCAAGCCGCCATCGTGTTGTACTTGGTGGTGTTGGGCCTGTTGATCTGGCAGCGCGACCAGTTGCGCACCGAGGTGGTGAAGCATCCACCCGGTCACACCGGTGGCACCGATCTGGCCTTCATGCGCCTGCCCGTGGTGTGGTGGTGCTTCGCCTTCTTTTTGTTGTCCACCATGACCCTGGCGGTGGTGCAGACGTATTCCGCCTCCATCTTGCAAGCCATGCACGCGGTGACGCTGGAGGCCGCGACGTTGACTTTGACCGCTTACATGCTGAGTGGCGCGTTCGGAATGTTGGTGGGCGGTTTTGTGGCGGCCCGTGCCCAGCATGTGGACCGCGTGGTGGCGACCGCCATGGCGGCAGGGGCGGCGCTCATGCTGTTGGCGGCTACGGGCTGGCTGGGTGGGGTGGGTTCGATGGTGGTGTTGGCGATCACGGGTTTTGCGGTAGGCATTGGGGGCCCGAGCCGCGACATGATGATCCGCCGCGCCACGCCCAAGGGCGCCACCGGGCGGGTGTATGGCACGGTGTATTCCGGGCTGGACACCGGTTTCGCCTTATCACCGCTGTTCTTTGGCTTGCTGATGGACCGGCATTGGTACGCTGCCACGCTGGTTGGCGCAGCCGTCACGCTGGTGTTGTCGGTCTACGCGGCGGTGGGGGTGGGGCGCCGCATCCGTCCGGCGACGCCCGGCTGATCAAGCGTCAGCGCAAGCCTGTTCGATCGATTCGATCTCGCTGGCCACCTCCAGCCATTGCTCCTCCGTGTCGGCGATGGCGTCATCCACCACTTTGAGGCGCTTGCCGGCTTCGGCGAGTTCCGCGGAGGACAAGTTGCCTTGCAACTGGCTGTGCAGTTCAGATTGCTCTGCTT
Organism: uncultured Macromonas sp.; assembly: GCA_964524855.1. GTDB lineage: Bacteria > Pseudomonadota > Gammaproteobacteria > Burkholderiales > Burkholderiaceae_C > CAZGDZ01. The sequence goes on along the minus strand of CAZGDZ010000110.1, from coordinate 416 downwards.
GCAAACTGGCCAGCCGACGCTCCAAAGCTTCGCGCTGTTTTTTGTGCGGTTTGAGTTGTTCGGCCAGTTGCTGGCGTCGCTGCGCGTCCAACTTGCGCTGCTCGCCTTGACTGAGTTTGGGCGTGGTTTCAGCGGCCTTGGGCACTGAGGTGCTGCTGTGGGTTGCGGCAGTGCGTGCTTCTGCGCGTTGCACCGATTCGCGTTTCTGCTTGGCCACGTCCAGCAAGTAACGCTGGTAATCGTCCAGGTCGCCGTCAAAAGGCGCGATGCCACCGTGTGACACCAGCCAGAATTCGTCGCAGACCGAACGCAGCAGGGCCCGGTCGTGGCTGACCAGCATCACCGTGCCTTCAAACTCGTTGAGTGCCATGGCCAGCGCTTCGCGGGTGGCCAGGTCCAGGTGGTTGGTGGGTTCG
>CAZGDZ010000109.1:1290-7080 GCA_964524855.1 uncultured Macromonas sp. | reverse complement strand
ATAGTCCAGGATCGGAAAAGGCTGAGGATTTTCTCGGATTTGTGCGACTCTAAGGAAAGCTGCACCATCTGGGAAATAGATCTTTTGAATCCAAGGTATCAGGCCGAGAAATATCAGGGTAATCCCTACGCCGAAGATCATGAATTTCAACAAGCTTGACCTCCGCTTTCTGGTGGCCATCGACGCGCGGCTGACCGATCGCAACATCAGCCGCGCAGGGGAACGGGTTCACCTGAGCCAGCCAGCAATGAGAAACGCCTTGGCTCGCTTGCGTGACTATTTCGGCGATGAACTGCTGTTACGAGTTGGCCGACAAATGGAGCTCACGCCACGTGCCGAAATATTGAAAAGATGTGCAGGATGTGCTGATGGGCATTGAAACCTCGGTAGCAGCACAGCCCTTGGCGGATTCAAACCAACGCCCCAACCGCCTCGCCCACTGCCAACGCAGACGTCAGCCCCGGTGACTCGATGCCAAACAGATTGACCAGGCCTGGGACGCCATGCACCGCCGGCCCCTGGATCACAAAATCGGCGGCTGCTTCGCCCGGCCCCGAGAGCTTGGGGCGGATGCCCGCGTAAGCCGGCTGCAGCGCACCATCGGGCAAACGCGGCCAGTAGCGGCGAATGGCGGCGTAGAAACCGTCGGCCCGGCGCGGGTCCACCGTGTAATCCAACGCGTCCACCCATTGCACATCGGGCCCGAACCGGGCCTGGCCACCCAGGTCGATGGTCAGGTGCACACCCAGCCCCCCAGGCTCGGGCACGGGGTAAATCAAGTGCGCGAACGGGGAGCGACCGCTCAGGCTGTAGTAATTGCCCTTGGCGGTGTAGAGGCGGGGAATGTGCCGGGCGTCCAACCCCTGCAAACCCGAAGTCACCTGTTGCGCCCACAACCCCGCCGCATTGACGACCACCCCAGCCCCAATCTCCATCGGCTGCTCGCCGCCCACCTGCAGGGCGATGCCGTCGAAACCGACCTGGCCGCCCAGCACGGGGGAGCCCAAGGCCAGCATGCCGCCAGCGGCTTCAAAGTCGCCTTGCAGCGCCCGCATGAAGGCATGGCTGTCCACAATGCCGGTGCTGCCACTGTGCAAGGCTGCCACGCACTGCAGTTCGGGCTCCAGGGCTTGGGCCTGCGCGGCGGTCAGCAATGCCAAATCGTTCACGCCGTTGGCCTGGCCGGTGGCCTGCAGCTGGACCAGTTCGGCCACCTGCGCTTCGGACGTGGCGACGATGAGCTTGCCGCAACGCCGATGGGGCACCTGGCGCCGCTCGCAGTAGTCGTACAGCAGGTGCTTGCCGCGCACGCACCACTGGGCCTTCAGCGAGCCGGTCGGGTAGTAAATGCCAGCGTGCACCACCTCGCTGTTGCGCGAACTGGTGCCGGTGCCAATGCCCAACGCACTTTCCAGCACGATGGTCTCCAGCCCGCGCTCGGCCAAGGTGCGCGCCACCGCCAGGCCGACCACACCGGCCCCGATCACGACGCAGTCAACGCGCTCCAACTCAGAACCAACCCTGCTTCCAAGCCCAATAGACGCCACCCATCAGCACCGCCAGCAACAACCACCAAGGCCAGGGGCTGGGCTTTTCGGCGTACGGGTCGGCCAGCGAGCGCTCCGCGCCGGTCGGCAACTCGGCCACCCGCGTCAGCGAGGCCCCAAATGGAATGTTGATCCGCGCCCGGATGTTGACCGCCCAGCCATTGGCGTCCAGCAAGGGGCCCACGTTGCGTTTGCGCAGTTTGAGCCACGCCAGCAACATGGACGGGCCGGAAATGGCCAGCATCCCCCCCAGCAACACCAACGGCATTTGCCACCAAGGCAAACTCAAAAAGCCCGTCACTACCGCCACCACCGCCGTGCCCAAGGCGCCCAAAGCCAGGCCGATGGCGGCAAAAATCCCCGCGAACTTGGCAATGTCAAAGGCTTGCGCTTTGGCATCAGCAGGTGGAGCAGCCGGCGCTTCGGCCTTGCTGCCAGCATCGGCCACCCGGGCGGCGGCTTTGGCTTCCACATCCTTGTCGCGCGAAGCGGCGAACTTTTGCATCTGATCGCCAATCAGCTTGCCAATGCGCTTGTAAGGCGACCAAAACGCCTGCCGCACGCTGATGGGCGCTTCCACCACCTTGACGACGCTGGCGTTCCAGTCGCGCCCGTCACGGTCGTAGAAGACGCCGTTGCGCCCGGGCACCATCATGTCGTCGGCGTCACCCCCGGTCATGGCCGCCACGATGGTGATGGGCGCCTCGCCCTGCCGCAGGCACTGGCAATACACCAGGTAGGTGCCCGACAGGGCCGCCAGCGCCGCGTGGCGCCCCATGTCGGTCACCCGCAGGCACAGGTTGCAACTGCGCTGGTCGATGTAGAGCGTACCAGCCTGAAAGATCGCTGGCTGCTGTTGCGCATAGAAGTCGCTCAAATTGACAAAGTTGCGCAACAAAGCCACCAGATCGCGCCGGTAACGCACCAGCCGCTCCAAAGCCTCCACGCCCACCGCGTTGGCGTCAGAGGTTTGATCCTGCTCGATCAGCGCCCGCAGCGCCTCGGGCGCCGGCCCTTGGAGCAGTTCGCGCAATGTCGTGACGGCCACATCGGCCGCCGGGGTGGCCGGCCGGGCCGCCAACCAGGCCCGGTAGGCCACGAAGCGGGCCGCCAGTCCGTCCCACTCGGCCTGGGTCAACGCGTCGCGCGCACCCAGCACCGGCAGCACCACCTGTTGCTGCAATGCGGCCATGCGCGCCTGCCAGGCCGGGTTCAGGCCTTCGGCCAGCGGCAAATTCGCCCCCGGCGCCACTTTGGCCAGCGGCAGGTTGGCCACGGCCTCGTGGGCATCGCTCAGTGCCTGCGGGGCGAGTTCGGCGTAACGCTCGTCGGCGGGGTTGAGGGCGTCCACCGCCCGGCCGTCGAACGCCGCCAGGCGGCAACGGGTGAAATAGTCCTGCACCTTGGCCTGCACCGCATCAAAAGCGGCCAACGCATCGGCTGTGGCGGCGCCCCAGGCGGTCAGGTCGCTGCCCTGGGCCTCGGCCTGTGCGTGCCAGTCGCTGACCTGCTGGGCCGCCTCCAAAAACGCACCCAAGGACTCGGCCGACACGCCCGGCTCGCCACTGCGGTCTGTCACCGGCCCCTGCACCGCCAACACCTGCTCGATCAGGGAACGCACCGCGTCGTCCTGTGCCAAGGCAACGGTCACCACGCCATCGCCGTTCAACTGGTCGGCCGGGAACAGTCGGCCCGGGTCGGCAAAGTCGGCCGGGGTCAGGGCGTCGGCCTCGGGCTGGCCCAGCCGCGCCAACACCTGTCGGGCCACCGCCAACCGGGCCGCACCTTCGGGCGTGTCCCCCCTCAGCGCTGCCAGTGGCAGGCTGTCACCCGGCTGAAACAACAACTCCGGGGTCTGCAACGCTCCCAACGTCCAGGCCACGGCTGCGCGCAATTCCGGCACGCGGATGCGCCCGTCACCATCGCTGTCTATGCACTGCAAGGTCTGGGCATCCAGCTCCAGACCGTTGGTGGGGCAGGCCAACACAGCCCACAGTTTCTGGTCCAACTCGCCCAAGTGGCGCAAGTCGTCCACCGTGTCGATGCGAACCTGATCGAACCCGCCGGAGCGGAAAAAACGCCAACGGTGCGTGCCGTTCGGTTGACCCATGCTGACCTCCTGCCTAGATGAACTGCATGTTATAGCAGTTCCATCAGCCCGATGACTCAGGCGTGCAGGCGCGAGGTTTTGGGCAGGTGCAGGCGCAAAAACTCCATCTGGTCGGCCAGGATGCGCCGGTTGCGCAGGATGAAGTCTTCCCACAAACTGGGCACGTAGGGGGTGTAGAGCAGGGGCATGTGCGCCTGCTCGGGCGTGCGGTTGGCTTTGCGGTGATTGCACGAGCGGCAGGCGGTGACGACGTTCATCCAGTGGTCGCGGCCCTTTTGCGCCAGCGGCACGATGTGCTCGCGCGTCAGGTGCTCTTCGTGGCAAAGGTCACCGCAATAGGCGCAAATGTTGCGGTCGCGGGCAAACAGCTTGCTGTTGCTCAACGCTGGGCGGCTGTCGAACGGGTTGATCGCGGGCACGCCTTTGGTGCCGATGATGGAGTTGACCTCGATCACCGATTGACAACCCGTGACCGCGTTGTGCCCACCCCGAAACACCGCAACGCGCTGGCCCATCTCCCAGCGCACCTCGTCCGCTGCGTAGTGCAACACCGCCTGTTCCAGGCTGATCCAGGACTGCGGCACGCCCTGTGCCGACAATTTCAACACCTTCAAGACAGACCTCCGCGCGCAACGCCCCGCCAGGGGCACCAACCACAGGAATTCGTCCTGCCCGGCCTGCACTGCGGCACAGGTCGGGCGGCTGCATCAACTTGTGTCAATATAGCGCGCTTTGGTGACGGTTTTCATGCAAAACCGTTACAACCCTCCAGACTGCACATGAAAATCATCCAAGGGCTGAACAACCTGCTGCGCCACGCCCAGGCACAGCGGGCGGGCTGCGCCCTGACCATCGGCAACTTTGACGGCGTGCACCGCGGCCACCAGGCCATGCTGGCGTTGTTGAACAACGAAGCCCGCCACCGTGGCGTGCCCAGTTGCGCCCTCACCTTCGAGCCGCACCCGCGCGACTACTTCGCCGCCAAATTCCACAAACCCGAACTGGCCCCGGCGCGCATCGCCACCCTGCGCGATAAGCTGCACGAGCTGCGCGCCTGCGGGGTGGACCAGTGCGTGATCCTGCCGTTCGACGAGGCGCTGGCCAGCCTGCCGGCACAGGCTTTCATCGACGAGGTGCTGGTGCGCGCTTTGGGCGTGCAGTACGTGCTGGTGGGCGACGATTTCCGCTTTGGCGCGCAGCGCCAGGGCGACTACGCGATGCTGGACGCGGCCGGCGCACGGCAGGGCTTTGACGTGGCCCGCATGATGAGCTACGAAGTGCACGGCCTGCGTGTGTCCAGTTCTGCCGTGCGCGAAGCCCTGGGCGAAGGCCGCATGGGCGATGTGGCCGCACTGCTGGGTCGGCCCTACAGCATCAGCGGGCACGTGGTGCACGGCCGCAAGTTGGGCCGCGAACTGGGCGCCAGCACCGAGGGCGCGGGCGACGGTTTTCGCACCCTCAACCTGCGCTTCACCCATTGGAAACCGGCCGCCAGCGGCATTTTTGCGGTGCAGGTGCACGGGCTGGACCCCGACCCTGCCGCCGCGCCCCTGCCCGGCGTGGCCAACCTGGGCGTGCGCCCTTCGCTGGACCCGAACGACGTCAACGGCGGGCGGGTGCTGCTCGAAACCCATTGCCTGGACTGGCCAGAGCGCGTGCGGCAAGCCCTGGCACGCGCACCCACTCCGGGAGAGGCCTACGGTAAAATCATCCGGGTGGAGCTGCTGCACAAACTGCACGACGAACTGAAGTACGACAGCCTGAACGCTCTGACCCGTGGCATCGCGCAAGACTGCCACGACGCGCGTGCTTGGTTCGCCACCCGCCACCGCACCTGACCCCTTTCCACGTTGCGCCGACGCGCGAAGCCCGTCGATTCACACCAAACACCATGTCCGACGCCAAAGCCAACGCCGCGAATGCAGGCACCGATTTCAGCAGCACCCTGAACCTGCCCGACACGCCCTTCCCCATGCGCGGCAACCTGCCCCAGCGCGAGCCGGGCTGGACGCAGCAATGGGAAGAACAAGGCCTGTACCAGCGCCTGCGCAACGCCCGCAAAGGCGCGCCCAAGTTCATCCTGCACGACGGCCCGCCCTACGCCAACGGCCAGATCCACATCGGCCACGCCGT
>CAZGDZ010000109.1:0-1190 GCA_964524855.1 uncultured Macromonas sp. | reverse complement strand
TCCTGCACGACGGCCCGCCCTACGCCAACGGCCAGATCCACATCGGCCACGCCGTCAACAAGGTGCTCAAGGACATGATCGTCAAGGCGCGCCAGCTGGCGGGGTTTGACGCGCAGTACATCCCGGGCTGGGACTGCCACGGCCTGCCGATCGAAAACGCGATCGAAAAACTGCACGGCCGCAACCTGAGCCGCGACCAGATGCAGGCCAAGGCGCGCGCTTTTGCCACCGAGCAGATCGCGCAGCAGATGGCCGACTTCAAGCGCCTGGGCGTGCTGGGCCAGTGGGACAACCCGTACAAGACGATGGACTTCGCCACCGAGGCCAATGAAATCCGCGCCTTCAAGCGCGTGATGGAGCGCGGCTTCGTGTACCGTGGCCTGAAGCCCGTGTACTGGTGCTTCGACTGCGGCTCTTCTCTGGCCGAATTCGAGATCGAATACCAGGACAAGAAGAGCACCACGCTGGACGTGGGTTTCGCGTGCGCCGAACCGGCCAAGCTGCTGCACGCGTTCTTCGGCCACAGCGGCCTGCCGCACGCCGACACCGCCGGACTGGAAAGCCAGCCCATGTTCGCGGTGATCTGGACCACCACGGCCTGGACCATCCCGGCCAACCAGGCGCTCAACCTGAATCCGGAACTGGAGTACGCGCTGGTCAAGACCGAGCGCGGCCTGCTGGTGCTGGCGGCCTCTCTGGTGGAGAAGTGCATGGAACGCTATGGCCTGACCGGTGAAGTGCTGGCCACCACCGAAGGCAGGCACCTGGACCTGATCCATTTCAAGCATCCGCTCCACGATGTGGACCCCGGCTACCAGCGACTGAGCCCGGTGTACCTGGCCGATTACGCCACCGCCGACGACGGCACCGGCATCGTGCACTCCGCGCCGGCCTATGGCGTCGACGACTTCAACTCCTGCGTCGCGCACGGCATGAAGTACGAGGACATCCTCAACCCGGTGCAGGGCAACGGCAGCTACGCCGATGACTTTCCGCTGTTCGGTGGCCTCAACATCTGGAAAGCGGTGCCGGTGGTGATCGAGGCGCTGCGCGATGCCGGCCGCCTGTTCGCCACGCAGGACATCACGCACAGCTACCCGCACTGTTGGCGCCACAAGACGCCGGTGATCTACCGCGCCGCCGCCCAGTGGTTCGTGCGCATGGACGAGGGCGAGGGCATCTTCACCCAG
>CAZGDZ010000108.1:0-7103 GCA_964524855.1 uncultured Macromonas sp. | reverse complement strand
CCTGGACCAAGGTGATGAACGCCGACCGCTACGACCTGGCCTGAGCTGGGTTGGATGCCGGTTAAGTGACTGGAGTATGAAGGGGCTGGCCCATGCCGGCCCCTTTCTCAATAAAAATCTTGACTTTATTTCTAAAAATTATAAAATAAGCGCTTAAAAATCGATAACACTTATCGAGTGGTTGAACCAACGGGCCAGGGTTCAACTTATGACCGGCTCTGCGCAAGCGTTCTGGAAAGACCAGCTTGCGACCTTGAATGAATCTTCGCTCCGTGCCAATAGGCAAGTTTTCTGTTTCCCCCACGACCCATCTGACCGACAACGGCGCCTATCGCGCGTCAGTGACGATTTCCAGCGGTCGCGGATCCTCCTCCCACCACCGGGTTTACCGCTTTAGCAGGCCACATGCGTCGGCCGAAGCAGCGCGCCTGGTGGCCCTGACGCAAGGCTGGCTGCAAACCTGCACGCCCAGTCCTGCCATGTGTTGAACCCTGCGGTTCACCGCATTCTCTGGCGTGACACTCCGGTGCGCGCCTGCTTCCGTGCCGCCACCTACAGCGCGGCACACTCTCTCTGAAAGGCTCTGACATGAGCAGCAAAATCTACGTGGGCAACCTGCCCTACACCGTTGACGACCAAGCCCTGCGCCACAACTTTGCCGAATACGGCACAGTGGCCTCCGCCAAAGTCATGATGGACCGCGACTCTGGCCGTTCCAAAGGCTTTGGCTTCGTGGAAATGGGCACTGCCGACGAGGCACAGGCTGCCATTAACGGTCTGAACGGCATGTCCGTGGGTGGCCGTTCCATCGTGGTGAACCTGTCTCGTCCGAAAGAAGCGGGCAGCGGCATGGGCGGCGGTTACCGCGCCCAGCGCAGCAGCTACTGATCGCACCACAGCGGTCTTGTCAAACAGGCCCCTGGTGGGCCTGTTTTGCTTTGTGGCGGCTGTCGTTGTTTAAGCTTGCGCTCATACAAGGTGGTTATGCTGGGCGCATGCAAAGCAACCCTCCTCCCAAACGCCGCGGCCTGAGCCGCGTCTGGCACGCCCTGCAGTTTTCGCTGCAAGGGCTGCGCGCTGGCTGGCACGAGCCCGCTTTTCGACAGGAGCTGTGCCTGGCCGCCGTGTTGTTCCCCAGCGCCTGGGTGATTGGGCAGAACTGGCTGGAAGTGGCAGCACTGATTGGCGCGGTGGTGATGGTGCTGGTGGTGGAGTTGCTGAATACCGCGGTCGAATCGGTGGTGGACCGGGTGGGCCCGGAATGGCATGCTTTGTCCAAGCGCGCCAAAGACATGGGCAGCGCCGCCGTGCTGCTGAGCTTGCTGCTGTGCTTGGGGCTGTGGATCACCGCAGTCATGCGCTGGGCACTGGGCTGACAACGGCTGGTTGAACTTGCTGCCGGCCCACGGTTCCAACGCCCTGTTGTTCATCCACCCACCCTACCCATGAGCCCCAACGAACAAACCGCCTTGCTGAACATCCTGGTGCAAGCCGCCCTGTGCGACGGCGACAAATCGGACCAGGAACGCCAATTCATCCGCCAGTTGTCCAGTCAGCTGGACACCGAGACCGGCGGAGCACGGCTGGCCCAGGCAGTGCAAGACGCGCTGTTGCGCCGCGTCAGCCTTACCCAAGCGGCCAGCCAGCTCACCGACAGCCACCACCGCCAACTGGCGTACGAATGGGCGGTGGCGGTGTGCGACACCGACGGACTGACCAGCACCGCCGAGCGGGCTTTCCTGTCGGAATTGCGCGTGGCGCTGCAACTGGGCGCGAACACCGAAGCGCAGGCGGCCGAAACGCAAATTCATGCCGTGGCCGCAGCGGCTTACGGTGCCCATGCAGCCAGCGACACGCTGGGCGGTACACCCCTCTCTGCGCCACCTAGCGCCCCGCCCGACCAGGCCGTGCTGGACAAGATGGTGCTGAACTACGCCATCCTCAACGGCGCGCTGGAACTGCTGCCACAGTCATGGGCGTCCATGGCCATCATTCCCCTGCAAATCAAAATGGTCTACCGCATTGGCAAAGCCCATGGGGTGGAGCTGGACCAAGGGCACATCCGAGAATTCATCGCAGCGGCGGGCATTGGGCTCACGTCGCAATACCTGGAGCAGTTTGGTCGCAAGTTGCTGGGTGGACTGGTGGGCAAGGCCGCCGGCAAGATGCTGGGCGGCATCGCCGGCGCTGCCACGGGCATGGCGTTTTCGTTCGCCACCACCTACGCCTTGGGCCAACTGGCCCAGCGGTACTATGCCGGGGGCCGCGTCATGTCCACCGACGTGTTGCGGCAAACCTATCAGCAACTCATGCCGGCCGCCAAAGGCCTGCAGCAGCAACACTGGCATGACATCCAGGCCCGCGCCCGCACCCTGAACGCGGGCGAGGTGATGCAGATGGTGCGCGGCTGATCAGGCCTTGCCCAGCACCATGACCGCGCCGTAAGGCTGCAGCGCCAGCGCGGTCATGCCCGGCTGGAGCACTTCAGCGGCATGGCTGATCAGGGTGTGGCCCGCTGCCATGCCCTCGGGCACCGCCACCGTCACCGGCTGGGCGGCGAAGTTGCACACCACCCACAGGCATTGTTCACCCCAGGTGCGCCGGTACAGGCTGACTTGCGGGTGCTCGGGCATCAGCAGCTCGTAACGGCCATGCACCAGCACCGGGTGCTGTTTGCGCAGCGTGATCAGGCCCTGGTAGTGGTGGAACACCGAATCCGCATCGCCGTACTGGCCTTGGGCGTGGAACTGCGCCCCGTCGGGGTGACTGTCAATCCAAGGTGTGCCCTGGGTGAATCCGCTGTGCGCGGTGTCGTCCCACGCAACCGGGACACGGGCGTTGTCCCGCCCTTTGGCTCGGATGGCGGCCATGGCCTGGCGGTCGGTCCAGCCCAACTGGCGGGTGGCCACTTGGTAGAAGTTGATCGACTCGATGTCGCGGCAATCGTCGATGGTGGTGAAGGGGTAATTGGGCATGCCCAATTCTTCGCCCTGGTACACATACGGAGTGCCTTGGTGGCCGTGCAGCCAGGTGGCCAGCATTTTGGCCGCCGCCACACGGTGAACACCGTCATCGCCCCAGCGCGACACGGGGCGCGGCTGGTCGTGGTTGGACAGGTACAGGCTGTTCCAGCCTTGACCGTGCAAGCCGTTTTGCCAGCGGGCCATGGACTGTTGCAGGTCGCGCAAGTCCAGGGGCTGGGTCACCCATTTGCCGATGGCCTGGCCTGGTGCGATGTCCAGGTCCATATGTTCGAACTGGAACAGCATGTCGAGCGCGCCGGTGTCGGGGTGGGTCAAGGCCTGGCCCACAGGCACCGTGGCCAGCGGGGCTTCGCCCACGGTCAGGGTGTCGTAGTGGTCCAGCACCTCGGCGCGCATTTCGCGCAGGAACTCCACCAGGCGCGGGCCGTTGCAGGTCATGCCGAACGAGGGCTGCAGAAACCCGTCGCGCACCACCGGCGCATCGGGCAGGCTGCCGTCGGCGTTCCAGGGCTTGGAGATCATGTTGATGACGTCCATGCGGAAGCCGTCCACGCCCTTGTCGAGCCAGAAGCGCATCAGCGCGTACACCTCCTGGCGCACGCGGGGGTTTTCCCAGTTCAGGTCCGGCTGCTTCTTGCTGAACATGTGCAGGTAGTACTCGCCCGTGGGCTCGTTCCATTCCCACACCGAACCCTGGAACGCCGCCTCCCAGTTGTTGGGCGGCCCGCCGTCAGGCGCAGGCTCGCGCCACAGGTAGTAGTCGTGGTAGGGGTTGTCGCGGCTGCTGCGGGCCTGCTGGAACCAGGCGTGTTCGTCTGAGGTGTGGTTCACCACCAAGTCCATCATCAGGCGGATGCCGCGCCGGTGCATCGCGCTGAGCATCGCGTCGAAGTCGGCCATGGTGCCGAATTCGGGTGCGATGGCCCGGTAGTCGGCAATGTCGTAGCCGTTGTCGTCCTGCGGCGAGGCGTAGATGGGCGACAGCCACACCACGTCCACCCCGAGTTGCTGCAGATGGTCGAGCTTCGAAGTGATGCCGGGCAGGTCGCCGATGCCGTCGCCGTTGCTGTCGCAAAAGCTGCGCGGGTAGATCTGGTAAACGACGCTGGTGCGCCAATCGGTACGGTTCATATCAGATGTTCAGTCGGTCAAGCGCAGCCAGAGCTGCTGGTACGGTTGCAGCGCCACATCCTGGTTCAGCGCGACGCCACGACCGCTGATCAGATCGACCGCGCCCGCCGGCATGGCGGACAGCACATGGGCCGCCACGGTTTGCGGCAGTTCGCTGAAGTTGCCCAGGATGAGCACGCCGTCCTGCGCCGAACCGCGCAGGTAGCCCAGCACGGCCGGGTTGTGGGTCCAGAAGGCGTTGAGAGCGCCACCGGCCAGCACCGGCAGGTGGCGCCGCAGGGCGATCAGGTGGCGCAGGCCAGCGTGCACCTGCCCGGCCTGGGTGGCCGGGTCGTGGCGCTGGGCGTAGCGGGCATCGTCGCGCGGCGGGCGGTGCAGCCAGCGGCTGTCCACGGCCTTGTGGGCATCGTTGCTGTAGTGGTGGTCGTTCAGGGTGCCCACCTCGTCACCCAGGTAAAGCAAAGGAATGCCGCCGCTGGACAGCACCACGCCGTACAGCAGCAGCAGGCGGGCCACGCCGTGCACGTCGCCCTGCTCCAGCCCGCAGAGCGAGGCGGCGGTGCCGCTGATGCGGCAGTCCCCGGTGGCGGGGTTGTCCTGGAACGGTTCCCCGCGGGCAAAGCTGCCCTCGAACCGGTTGACGTAGAACTGGTTGAGAAACTTGCGGTGGTCAAAGCCCTGAATGCCGTAGAGCGCGGCGTCCTCGTCGGCAAAGGTCCAGCCGATGTCGTCGTGGCTGCGCACGTAGTTGACCCAAGCGGTGCGGGGCGGCAGGGCATGGCGCTTTTCCAGCGCGTACTGCAGCAGGTTCACTTCGCGCGTGGCCAGCGAATTCCACAGCAGCGCCATCTGCAGCGGGTTGTAGGAGATCTGGCATTCCTCGGGCGAGATGTAGGCGGCCACATCGTCGGGGTGGACGATGGCCTCGCTCTTGAACAGCAGCGACGGCGCCGCGATGCGGGCCAGGGCGTTGTAGGCGCGCAGCAGGTGGTGGGCCTCGGGCAGGTTCTCGCAAGGGGTGCCTTTGCGTTTCCACACGAAGGCCACCGCGTCCATGCGCAGGAAGTCCACCCCCAGGTTGGCGATGTGCAGCATTTCGCGCGCCATGGCAATGAACACGGCCGGGTTGCTGTAGTTCAGGTCCCACTGGTAGGTGTGGAAGGTGGTCCAGACCCAGCGACCGTCGGGCAACTGGGTGAAGGCGCCGGGGTGCTCGTCGGGGAAGATTTCGCGCACCGTCTGTTCGTACTGGTCGGGCTCGGTGCGGTCGGGGAAGATCCAGTAGTAGCCGCTGTGGGTGGGATCGCCAGCGCGGGCAGCCTGGGCCCACTCGTGCTCGTCGGAGGTGTGGTTGAACACGAAGTCCAGCACCAGCGAAATGCCGGCCTTGCGCAACTGGGTGGCCAGGGTGCGCAGTTCGTCGATGGTGCCCAGGTGCTCGGCGGTGGCGCGGTAGCTGCTGACGGCGTAGCCGCCGTCGTTGTGCGGCTGCGGGCACCGGTAGGGCGGCATCAGGTGCAGGTACGTCAGCCCCAGTTCCTTGAAATAGGGAATCTGGGCCTGCAGGCCCTTGAAACCGCCGGCCCACAGGTCGGCGTAACAGACGGCGCCCAGCATCTGCTCGCTCTGGAACCAGTCGGGCGTGGCTTCGCGCTGGGCGTCGAGCTGGCGCAGGGTGGGCGTGCGCTCGCGCCAGCCTTCGTAGGCCACGGCCAGCAGTTGCTCGGCCACCTGGGGGAAGTCGGTACGGTCGCCGTAGAGGTGGGCCAATTCGGCCAGCAGGCGCGCACCGTGGCGCTGCACCCGCTCCGCAAAAGGCGCCCACGTGGCGTGGCGCGCACGGCTGAGCGCCAGGCGCCCGATGAGTTCAGGCAGGAGGGTATCCATAAAGGCTCCGGATCGGTCGGTGGGCGGTCAGGCCTGGGCGGGTAATAGCACCGGCTCGGCACGCCAGATATCGCGGGCGTATTCGGCGATGGTGCGGTCCGACGAGAACAGCCCCATGCCCGCCACGTTGGCGATGGACTGGCGCACCCAACCCTCTCGGTCCAAGTAGGCCGCGTCCACCGCGTCCTGGGCGGCGATGTAGCGTTCGTAGTCGGCCAGCAGCAGGTAGTGGTCGCCCCAGTTCACCAGCATGTCGTACAGGCCCTGGTGGCGGCTGGGCTCGGTGGGGCTGAATCGGCCGTCGCGGATGGCTTCGAGCGTGCGCTGCAGTTCGGGGCAGGCCTCCATGAAGGCGCGCGGCTGGTAGCCACTGCTGCGCAGGGCCTGCACCTCGGGCGTGGTATGGCCGAAGATGAAGATGTTGTCCGCGCCCACCTGCTCCAGGATTTCGACGTTGGCGCCATCCAGCGTGCCGATGGTGAGGGCGCCGTTGAGCGCGAACTTCATGTTGCCGGTGCCCGAGGCCTCGGTGCCGGCGGTGGAGATCTGCTCCGACAGGTCGGCCGCAGGAATGATGAGTTCGGCCAGGCTGACGCTGTAGTTGGGCACGAACACCACCTTGAGCCGGTCGCCCACGCGCGGGTCGGCGTTGACGGTGGCGGCCACGTCGTTGATGAGGCGGATGATCTGCTTGGCGGTGTGGTAAGCCGACGCGGCCTTGCCCGCGAACACCACCACGCGCGGCACCGGCACAGAGGCGGGGTTGTCCAGAATGCGCAGGTAGCGGGTGACCACGTGCAGCACGTTGAGCAACTGGCGCTTGTACTCGTGGATGCGCTTGACCTGCACGTCGAACAGGCTGCGCGGATCGATCCGCGGGCCGTTAAGGCGTTCGGCGATGTACGCTGCCAGGCGCTCCTTGTTGCGGTGCTTGGCCTCGCGAAACGCCAGGCGGAAGGCCGGGTCGCCAGCGAGCGGGCGCAGCCCGGCCAGGCGATCGAGGTCCAGCCGCCAGCCGCGTCCGAGGCGGTCATCGATGAGCCGCGACAGCGGTGGATTCGCCTGCGACAACCAGCGCCGCGGCGTGATCCTCGAGACCTC